>NZ_JBMDIS010000149.1:0-8490 GCF_057808775.1 Pseudomonas sp. FG86
CCTCGCCACAGGCTCAGGGCCACGCCAAAGTTGTGTAGATACCCATGCCCCGATGGCAATGGCACATTCAACATCTTTGTTGACTGTCACACTGCTATCGGGGGCAAGCCCCCTCCCACATTAGATTGTCGGCGTTGTTCAGCTGGCGGCGCTCGCCCAGGTCAGTTGACCCTCTTCATCAACATCGATCAACCGCTCAAGCTGCACGGTGGCCGCATCATCGGCGTCGGAGGCCGTCTTGAACGTCTGCCCATCCAGGATCTTGTGAAATTTCGGGGCGCCCATGCCATCCAGTGCCTTGACGGCGACGGCAGCGCTGTAGGCCCCTTCACCCGGTACTACGGCGGAAACGGCTTCGTGGTGGGCAAATTGTTTACGTGCCATGTTGCAGGTCCTGGCCAATGGAAAAGTTGGCCATTCTAACCATTAACCGGCCAGTTGCAGGTACTCACCGTAGGCGTTGGCGGCGGATGCATCGGTGAAGGTCTGGAAGTCCATGCTGCGCACCACCATGTCGTTCAACAATTCGGTGAAGAGCATCAGGGCCGGCGAACTGAAGTAAGCGCTCATTGCCTGCTCGCTGCTCCAGAAGCCGGAGACCAACCAGACATCGGGGTCGACCTGGGAATGCTGCAACGAAAATTGCAAGCAACCCTGAGCCTGGCGGCCCGGTTCGATCAAACTGCTCAAGCGTGCACCGAGTTCGGTGCTGCACCCGCTGCGGGCGCGGATAAAGGCCATATGGCTCGCGGGAATGGGGGTGGACATATTCGACTCTCCCGTTGAGAAGTGATGCTCGGCAAGCACTGTGAGGGTGTGTTGCCACAGGATCAAAGATAGCGGCGCAATGGTGAGCGCGGTTAGTCGATTCCTGCCGGCTTATTGCACAATCCTGCGAAAAGCGTAGAGAAGGACGCTCGGCCCGCCGGTTTATTCCGTGGGCAAACGCCTTGTTTCAGGGAGATGACAGCCCCTACGCTTGCCTGATTCACGAAATGTCGCAGGATCAGGCAAGGATTGTGCAGAATCGTCGTAACACTGTTTGAAAAGCGGCCGCTAAGCTGAGCCCATCAAAAAAGCATGCAGAGGACGCCTCATGTCGTCGCCCGAACATCAGTCCATGCCCCTCGATGCCGAGACGGAAAAACAGCGCGCCGAGCTGGCGAGTATCGTGCATCGTCATACCTGGGAAGACGGTTCCTATGGCACGGCGATTACGTCACTGTTCTTGAACCGCCACAACACGCCGCGTGACTTCATGCCGGTGCTGGTGGAACCGGCGTTGTGCATCCTCGCCAACGGCAGCAAGGAAGTGCGCCTGGCCGACGAAATCTTTGCCTACGACCCGCTCAATTACCTGGTGTTCTCGGTGGCGATGCCGGTGGCCGGGCGGATCATCGATGCCACGCCGGAAGATCCGAACCTGTCGGTGCGCATCAATATCGACCCGGCGCAGCTCACGGCCTTGATCGCCGAAGCCGGCCCCATGGGCGTGCCCACGCGTCCGACATCGCGCGGGATGTATGTGGACCGCATCGACCCCCAGTTGCTCGACGCCGTGCTGCGCCTGGCGCGCCTGCTGGATACCCCGAAAGACATCGTCATGCTCGCGCCGTTGATCAACCGTGAAATCCTCTACCGCTTGCTGCGTGGGCCGCAAGGTTATCGGTTGTATGAAATTGCCGTGGCCAACAGCCAAAGCCATCGGGTCAGCCAGGCGATCAAGTGGCTCAACGGCAATTACGAACAACCGCTGCGCATTGATGACTTGGCCAAGGAAGTGAACCTGAGCGTCTCGACCTTGCACCACCGCTTCAAGGCAATCACCGCCATGAGCCCGCTGCAATACCAGAAACAGTTGCGCTTGCAGGAGGCGCGGCGCCTGATGATCGCCGAAGGGCTGGAAGCGTCGGCGGCCGGGTATCGGGTGGGGTATGAAAGCCCGTCGCAGTTCAGCCGGGAGTACAGCCGGTTGTTTGGGGCGCCGCCGCTGAGGGATTTGGCAAGACTGCGCCAGAGCGTCTGAGCCAATGAAGATCAAAATGTGGGAGGGGCTTGCTCCCTCCCACATTTGATCGGCGCTGTTTGCTAATCCAGGGTTCGGGGGAGTTGTAACGTGACTCGCAAGCCGCCTTCGCGCAAATTCTGCAAACTCACCTCGCCGCCATGGCTATGGGCGATATTGCGCGCAATGCCCAGGCCCAAACCGTAGCCCTGCTGCTGGCCGGCAAGGCGGAAGTGCGGTTCGAAGACTTGCTCCAGACGCTGTTCCGGTACGCCGGGACCTTCGTCGTCCACGTGCAGGATGAACTCCGCGCCATCGTCCTCAATGCGCAAATGCGCGTTCTGCCCATACTTCAAGGCATTGTCGATCAGGTTGCCGATGCAGCGCTTGAGCGCCAGCGGCTTGCCCGGATACGGCGCCAAGGCATAGCCGTCCAACGTGACGCGACCGTTGCCATTGGGCGCCACATACGGCTCCACCAGGCATTCGAGCACATGATTGAGGTCCACCGGTTCGATGTTTTCATGGATGTCGGTGTCTTTCACACATTGCAGCGCGCCTTTGACCAGCAACTCCAACTCATCCAGGTCGCGACCGAACTTGGTTTGCAGGTTCTCATCTTCAAGCAATTCAACCCGCAGGCGCAGGCGGGTAATTGGCGTGCGCAGGTCGTGGGAAATGGCGCTGAACAACTGGCTGCGTTCGGTCAGGTAACGGCTGATGCGTTCGCGCATGGCGTTGAACGCGCGGCCTACCTCCACCACTTCACTGCCGCCGCCTTCGGCCACCGGCTCCACGTCGGCGCCCAGGGACATATCCCGCGCTGCCCGTGCCAGGCGCTTGAGTGGCCGGCTCTGCCAGTGCACCAGCAGGCCGATGAACAGCAGTAAAAAGCCACTGGTCAGCACGATAAACCACACCTGCTGGGACGGCAGGCCCTGTTCTTCGAGACTGGTGTAGGGCTCGGGCAACAGCGAGGCAATGTACAACCATTCGCCGGGGGCGAGTTGGATCTGGGTGACCAGTACCGGTGGATTCACCGGCTCCAGGGTCAGCGCGTAATGCGCCCAGGAGCGGGGCAGTTCATCGAGCTTCAAACCGGCGTTGAAGATGCGCAGGTCTTCGGCGCTGACGAACTCCACCGAGATATGCACGTCGGCGCCCAGGGTCTGGCGCAGCACTTCGTCGACCGCTTCCAGCACCGCTTGCTTGCGCGGGGTCTGCGGCAATATCGCCATGTCCAGCGGGCGATCGTTGAGGGTGACCACAAACCGGGTGCCGCCCATGCTGCGCAACTGGTCGAGCACCAAGGGGCGGTAAGCCACCGGCAGCGAACGGAAATAACTCACGCTCGCGGTCATCGAGTGCGCCAGGCTGCGGGCGCTGGTGACCAAGCCTTCGAGCTGGGTGGCGCGCAATTGCGAAACCCAGATCACGCTGGACAGCGCCTGGGCGAACAACACCGCGAGCAAAGTCAGCAGCAGCATGCGCCCCAGCAACGAACGCGGTACCGGGAAGCGCCGGCGACGCTCGGTCAGGTGTTCAGTGGGCATTGCCGGCAACCACGCTGGCTGCCAGTTGATAACCGCTGCCACGCACAGTGCGGATCAGCCTCGGGGGTTTTTCGGTATCGCGCAGGCGTTGGCGCAGGCGGCTGACGGCCATGTCGACGATGCGGTCCAGCGGCATCAGGTCACGGCCACGGGTGGCGTTGCCGATGGTGTCGCGGTCGAGGATCTGTTGCGGGTGATCGAGAAACAACTTGAGCAAGGCAAAGTCGGCACCGGAGAGAATCACCTCTTCACCGTCCACATGAAACAGGCGGTGGCTGATCATGTCCAGGCGCCATTCATCGAACACCAGCACGTCGCCATTGCCGCTGCGCTCCTGGCCAAACTGGCAGCGGCGCAACAGGGCCTTGATGCGCGCTTGCAACTCGCGGGGGCTGAAGGGTTTGCCGATGTAGTCATCGGCGCCCAGCTCCAGGCCGATCACGCGGTCGGCTTCGTCGGAACTGGCCGTGAGCATAATGATGGGCACCTGCGCCTGGCGCGGGTGTTGGCGAATCCAGCGGCAAAGGCTGAAACCGTCTTCGTCCGGCAGCATCACATCAAGGATAACCAGGTCGCACGGCGCTTCGTTCATCGCCTGGCGGAACCCCGCGCCATCCGGCACGCCACGCACCTGGAAGCCGGCACGACTGAGGTAGGTTTGCAGCAATTCGCGGATTTCCTGGTCGTCATCGACGAGGAGAATCGATTTACTGATTACGCTCACGGGGTCCTCCTTGTTGTTATGGGGGTGTTATTGATGGCCTCATCGGGGGCAAGTCGAATCGTCGCACCACCCCTCCTACATTGGAATACGTTCCAAATGTGGGAGGGGCTTGCCCCGATGAGGCCATCAGTCCCTATGCAAACGCCTGTTCCAGTGCGACGCCAGCCCCGGTCAACCCGGAATACGGCGCGGTCACCAACCACACCGGAATACCTTTGAAGTAGTCGCTCATGCAGCCTTTGTCGCTGAAGCTTTTGGCAAAACCGCTGTGGATAAAGAAGTCGGCAAACCTCGGTATCACACCGCCCACGATGTAGACGCCACCGCGAGCACCCGTGGTCAGCACGTTGTTACCCGCGACCCTGCCCAGCCAGATGCTGAACTGATCCAAGACTTCCATTGCCACCGGGTCGCCGGCCAGGCCTGCCGCCGTCACGGCTTCAGGGGTTTCCAGCACCGGGGTGTGGCCGTCCACGGCACAGATCGCCCGGTACAGACGCGGCAAACCGGCGCCACTCAAGACGCTTTCGGCGCTGACATGGCCGATCTCATTGTAAATGCGCTGCCACAACTGGGCTTCCCGCGGGCTGCTCAGGGGCAGGTCGACATGACCGCCCTCCCCCGGCAACGCGGCCCAACGGCCGCCGCCCAAGTCCAGCAAGGTGCCGACACCCAGGCCGGTGCCCGGGCCGATCACCACCGCCGGGCGCAACGGCTCCGGCGTGCCTTCGCAGACCACGCGGAACTCGTCGGGCTTAAGGCGGGTCATGCCCAGGGCCATGGCCGAGAAATCATTCACCAGCAACAGCTCATCCACTTGCAAAGCCCGGCAAAACGCAGTCTTGCTCAAACGCCAGTGATTGTTGGTGAATTTAAATTCATCCCCGCTCACCGGACCGGCCACCGACAGGCACACCGCACCGATGTCGCCGATTTTCAGGCCTTCTTCCTGGAGATAGACCTTGATCGCGTCTTCAGGGCTCTTGTGATCCGCCGTGGCATGCACACGAATCGAATGCAGGGCCTGATCCCGCCACAACGCAAAACGGGCGTTGGTACCCCCGATATCACCGACCAGCGCAAGCTTCACTTAAGCGTCTCCAGGGCAGAGGTAAAGGCGCTGGCGCCTTGCTCTGCGGAGCTTGCGGCCAAGCGCATAAATGCAAACAGCTCGCGACCGGCCCCCACGTTATTGCCCAACAGGCCCGTGGCTGGCGCGCGCGCTGCAAATTCTTCGGCGTCCACCTTAAGCTCCAAGGTGCCTTTCACGCCATCCACACGAATGATATCGCCATCGCGCACCCGTGCCAGCGGCCCGCCGCTCTGGGCTTCGGGGTTGACATGAATCGCGGCGGGGATCTTACCCGACGCGCCCGACATACGCCCGTCTGTCACCAACGCCACCTTGAAGCCACGGTCCTGCAATACGCCAAGGAACGGCGTCATCTTGTGCAGTTCCGGCATGCCGTTGGAGCGTGGCCCCTGGAAGCGCATCACCGCGACGAAGTCTTTTTCCAACTGGCCGGCCTTGAACGCATCGGCCAGGTCCTGTTGGTCCTGGAACACCACCGCCGGAGCTTCGACGATCTGGTGCTCCGGCGCCACGGCGGAGACTTTCATCACGCCACGGCCCAGGTTGCCTTCCATCACGCGCAAGCCGCCTTCCGGGGAGAACGCACGGGCCACCGGGCGCAGGATGGCTTCATCGAGGCTTTCGATCGGGCCATCGCGCCAGATCAGCTCGCCGTCGACCAGGAACGGTTCCTGGGTGTAGCGGCTCAGGCCCTTGCCGGCCACGGTATTGACGTCTTCGTGGAGCAGGCCGGCTTCCAGCAGTTCGCGGATCAGGAACGACATGCCGCCCGCCGCCTGGAAGTGGTTGATGTCGGCCTTGCCGTTTGGATACACGTGGGACAGGGTGGGCACCACCTCGGAGAGGTCGGCCATGTCTTGCCAGGTCAGGATGATCCCCGCCGACATGGCGATGGCCGGCATATGCAGGGTGTGGTTGGTGGAACCGCCCGTGGCGTTGAGGGCGACGATGGAGTTGACGATGGATTTCTCGTCGACGATCTCACCGATTGGCGTGAAGTTGCCGTTCGCCTTGGTCAAGCGCGTGACCTGATGGGCGGCTTCGCGGGTCAGCGCATCGCGCAGCGGCGTGTACGGGTTGACGAACGAGGCGCCGGGCAAGTGCAGGCCCATCACTTCCATCAACAGCTGGTTGGTGTTGGCAGTGCCGTAGAAGGTGCACGTGCCAGGGCTGTGGTAGGACTTCATCTCCGATTCCAGCAGCTCTTCGCGACTGGCCTTGCCTTCGGCGTAGCGCTGGCGCACATCGGCTTTCTGCTTGTTGGAGATGCCCGACGGCATGGGCCCGCCAGGAACGAAGATCATCGGCAGGTGGCCATAGCGCAGTGCGCCCATCATCAGGCCGGGCACGATCTTGTCGCAGATGCCCAGCATCAGCGCCGCGTCGAACATGTTGTGGGACAGCGCTACCGCCGTGGACATGGCGATCACTTCACGGCTGAGCAGGCTCAGTTCCATGCCGGGCTCGCCTTGGGTCACGCCGTCGCACATGGCCGGGGTGCCGCCGGCGAACTGGCCGACCGAGCCGACTTCGCGCAGGGCTTTCTTGATCTGTTCAGGGAAATGTTCATACGGCTGGTGCGCCGAGAGCATGTCGTTATATGACGAAACAATTGCCACGTTGGCGGCGTTCATCATGCGCAGGCTATTTTTATCTTCGGTGCCGCAACCGGCCACGCCATGGGCAAAGTTGGCGCATTGCAGCTTGCCGCGCATCGGGCCGTCGCTGGCTGCGCCGCGAATGAGCGCAAGGTATGCCTCACGGGTTGCACGACTGCGGGCGATAAGCCGTTCGGTGACCTCAAGAACGCGGGGATGCATGTGTAGAACTCCAGGCTAACGGATGTGGCGACCTGAGTGTCTATGCTGATCAAACGCCCGCAGCACATGGGATGGCAGGGAGTCGTTTAAATCATCGGACCAGTTGATTCAGGTCACTCGTTGTAGATTGAACAAAATATTGCCACTAAAAAGGCTTGTTTTCTATTTTTATGCGAATAATCTTGTAATTCTTACAACAAATCGACGACAGGCACTTTCCAATGACTCTTCGAATCGCAATCAATGGTTTTGGCCGTATCGGCCGCAATGTCCTGCGCGCACTGTATACCCAAGGCTACCGCCAGGATTTGCAGATCGTCGCCATCAATGATTTGGGCGACAGTTCGATCAATGCCCACCTGCTCAAATACGACACCGTACACGGTACTTTCGAGGCAGAGGTCGCCCACGATCAGGAAAGCCTGACCGTCAACGGTGACCGGATCGCCGTCAGTGCCATTCGCAACCCGGCCGACCTGCCATGGGCCGCGCACAAGATCGACGTGGTGTTCGAATGCACCGGTCTGTTCACCGACCGCGACAAGGCGGCCGCCCATATTACCGCTGGCGCGCGCAAGGTAATCATCTCGGCCCCGGCCAAGGGCGCGGACGCTACCGTGGTCTACGGCGTGAACCATGACATTCTGCGTCAATCCCACCAGATCATCTCCAACGCCTCCTGCACCACCAACTGCCTGGCGCCGGTGGCCCAAGTGCTGCATCGCGAGCTGGGCATCGAAAGCGGCTTGATGACCACGATTCACGCCTACACCAACGACCAGAACCTGACCGATGTCTACCATACCGACCCGTACCGGGCGCGTTCGGCCACCCAGAACATGATCCCGAGCAAGACCGGCGCCGCCGAAGCGGTTGGCCTGGTACTGCCGGAACTGGCGGGCAAACTGACCGGCATGGCCGTTCGGGTACCCGTGATCAACGTGTCGCTGGTGGACCTCACCGTACAACTGAAGAAAGAAGCTACCGCGGAAGAAGTCAACGCGCTGCTCAAGGAAGCCAGCCAGCACTCGAAAATCCTCGGCTACAACACCCTGCCGCTGGTATCCAGTGACTTCAACCATAACCCGTTGTCGTCGATCTTCGACGCCAATCACACCAAGGTCAGCGGCAAATTGCTGAAGGTGCTGGCCTGGTACGACAACGAATGGGGCTTCTCCAACCGCATGCTGGATAACTGCCTGGCGCTGTGCAACGCCGAATAACGCCTGTGTTCAGGCGGGGCTTGTTGTGGCGAGCGGGCTTGCCCCGCGTTGGGCTGCGTAGCAGCCCCAAAA
>NZ_JBMDIS010000015.1:0-119674 GCF_057808775.1 Pseudomonas sp. FG86
CCCCTGTTACCGCCGTGAAAGGGCGGTGTCCTAGGCCACTAGACGAAGGGGACACACGTACAACATTCACTCCCTACCGCGTTTCGCTGTGTGCTTTACGCTGTAAGTGGCGCGCATTCTATGGATGGATTGAAAGGTCGTCAACCCCCAAGGATAAATTTATTTAAATCAATGACTTCGCCCCCGTTTACCAGCCTGCTCAGGCATTCTGCCCGTCCGCCCCTTGACGCCTATATTCTGACGCCCTACAAGACGCTATAGTTCGCTCCAGCAAATGATGGCAATGTGCATCCATGCAGGGAGCGCCGACCTATATAGAAGAAACTACCTGGGCAACTGGTCGAAGAGTCCTATCCGTCGGTTGTTCCAGTCACTACACTCAACAGCAAACCCTATAAAGAGGTCACACCGGTGACACCACTCATGATCACCCTGCTGGTAATAGCCGGGATCGTAATACTGATCGCCATTGGCTACATGAACCACGTGGTGGAAAACAACAAACTGGAAAAGAAGCGCACCGAGATCGAACTCAATGATCGGCTGCGTCGCTGCGGTGAAATCACCGAGACTTTCCCTGGCCAGTTGATGACCCCGGCGCTCAAGTTGTTGCTGACCCGCCTGGAACTCAACGTCAACCAACGCCTGTTGCACCTCAATAGGACCAACGCCGCGGTCAAGGCACGGATCGCCGAGCTCAATGCCCTGGTGGCCCAGGGTGAGTCGATTCCGGTCAACAACCCGCCCGCCCCGATCCAGACCGAAACCAAGGCCAAGGACGTGCGTTTCCTGCTGGAAGCCCTGCACGGCCAGGTCACCCGCGCCGCCCAGGATGGTTTCCTGCCGACCAACGAGGCCAAGCACTGGATAAAGGAAATTCGGCATATCCTGGTGCTGCTGCATATCGAGTTCTTCAATAACCTCGGCCAGCATGCCTTGCAGCAAGGCCAGCCGGGCCAGGCACGCCTGGCCTTCGAACGTGGCGTACAGTACCTGCGCAAACAGCCCGAACCGGTGCTGTACAGTGCGCAGCTGCAATTGCTGGAGTCGCAGCTGGCCCGCGCCAACTCCACGGTGCTGACCAACAGCAAGCCTGCCGAAGACGAAGTCAACGAACTGACGGAAGGCCTGAAAGTCGTCGACGCCGACGCCGAGTGGAAGAAGAAAGTCATCTACGACTGATCCCCACCGCCATGTGGCGACCGCCGTCGCCACATGCCATCACTTTGTACCTATCCCCCCGCTCTCGACTAGCGTAAAAAAGTGCCCCTCACTCCGTGAAGTTAGAGGCCTGCTATGCCTGTCGCCGTGATTGATGGACAACCGCTGCACTATCTCGACCTGGGTAACGGCCCAGCGGTGCTCCTGGGTTCAAGCTACCTGTGGGATCGCGATATGTGGGCGCCGCAGATTGAAGCCCTGTCGCAACAGTACCGCGTGCTCGTCCCCGAACTGTGGGGGCACGGCGAGTCGGGCCCGCTGCCCGCGTCAACCCGCTCCCTCGACGACCTGGCGCGTCAGGCCCTGGCCCTGCTCGATCAGTTGGAAATTGCCCAGGTCAACCTGGTCGGCCTGTCGGTCGGCGGCATGTGGGGCGCACGCCTGGCGTTGCAGGCACCTGGGCGCGTCAACAGCCTGGTGCTGATGGACACCTACCTCGGCGCCGAGCCCGAAGCCACGCGCCAGTACTATTTCTCGCTGTTCAAGATGATCGAAGACACCGGCGCGATCCCCGAGCCCTTGCTGGATGTCATCGCACCGATCTTCTTCCGCCCCGGCATCGACCGCGAATCCGCGCTGTACCAGGACTATCGCAGGGCCCTGCAGTCATTCTCCCGGGAACGCCTGCTGCACAGCATCGTGCCCCTGGGCCGGCTGATCTTCAGCCGCTCGGATGTGCTGGAGCAATTGCCACGCCTGGATGCCGACACCACCCTGGTGATGTGCGGCGAGCAGGACAAACCGCGCCCACCCGCCGAGTCCGACGCCATGGCCAAGTTGATTGGCTGCAGCCTGACCCTGATCCCAGACGCCGGGCATATCTCCAGCCGGGAGAATCCGGACTTCGTCAATGAAGCCCTGCTGACCTTCCTCGCCAACCACGCCTGATCGCCCTGCCTTTTGATCGCCGCCAGCACGCGGCGATCAAAGGCGGAAGTGCCCCACCATCCCCTTCAGCTCCGCCCCCAACTGCGCCAGCTGGATGCTCGACGCGGCGTTGCCTTGCATACTCAATGCCGATTGATCGGCACTCGCGCGGATGCTGGTGACACTGCGATTGATCTCTTCGGCCACCGAGCTCTGCTGCTCGGCAGCGGCGGCGATCTGTTGGTTCATCTGCTGGATCAATGACACCGCGACGGCAATGCTGCCCAAGGCGCTTTCGGTTTCCAGCGCATCGCTCACCGCCAGTTTCACCAGCTCGCCACTCTGCTGGATCTGCTGCACCGACGACTGCGCCGCAGCACGCAGAGTGCTGACCAGACGCTCGATTTCCTCGGTCGACTGCTGGGTGCGCTTGGCCAGCGCGCGCACTTCATCGGCCACCACCGCAAAACCACGGCCTTGCTCGCCGGCTCGGGCCGCTTCGATTGCCGCATTCAAGGCGAGCAAGTTGGTCTGTTCGGCCACGCTTTTGATCACGCTCAACACCGTGCCGATGTTCTGGATTTCCGTACTCAGGCTGTCGATGCTGGCACTGGCATGGGCGCTGGAAGTGGCCAGCAACTCTATGCGCTGCAAACTCTGGCGTACCACCTGCTGGCCACTGTCGACCTTGTCATCCGCCGTCTGCGCCGCTTGTGCAGCCTCCTCGGCGTTGCGCGCCACATCGTGCACCGTGGCGGTCATCTGGTTCATCGCGGTCGCCACTTGCTCGGTTTCTTCCTTCTGGCTGCTGACCTCGACGTTGGTCTGCTCAGTCACGCTGGATAACGTATGCGCCGAACTGGCCAGTTGCTCAATACCCGCCTGCAACCCGCTGACCATGTGGCTAAGGCCATTGCCCATCTGCTGCATGGCCTGCATCAGCTGGCCGATCTCATCGCGGCGATCAACCTCCATGCGCCCACTCAGGTCTCCGGCGGCAATCTGCTGGGCCACCGCAATCACACTGCGCAGCGGCGCCACGATCAACCGGGTGATCACCCAGGCAGCGATCAGCCCCACCAACAATGCCAAGGCTGACGAGCCAACGATCAACATCGCGCTTTCCTTCAGTTGCGCCTGCATCGATTGGTCTTCGGTGGCGTAGGCCTGGTTGACTCGGCTGACCACTTGATCGGCGCGGTCATGCAACTGCTTGTAGACCACCTTTTCCTGGGCCAGCAGGCCGGTGTATTCACCGAGCTTTTCACTGAACGAGGCAATATGCCCGGACACTTCGTTAAGCACCGTCTGGTAACCCGGGTCCTTGACCGAAGTTTTCAGTTGTTCGACCTGGGCCAGGGCCTGGTCGGCCTGCTCGATCTTGCCCTGCTGAGAGTCATCGGCGTCGGCCTTGCGGCTCTGGTCGAGGCGCACATGGGCTTCGTTCATGGCTTGCAACATCAGGCGCGAGACCTGGCTGACCTGCCCCGCCTGCTCGATAAACTCGGCACCTTCCTTGCCCTGGCTCTCCTTGAGACCATACGCGCCATCGTCCGCCAGGCCGGCCTGCAACACGTCGAGGTTATTGGCCACGCTGGACACCGACCAGGTGGCCATTTCCAGGGCCAGGTCCTTGGTTTGGGTCAGCTCGACAAACTCATCGAATGCCTTGCGATAAGCCGCCAGGGCCTGCTCCACATCGGTCATCACTGGCACATTGGCGGCGGACTCTGCCTTGAGCCTGGCCGCCAGCGCCGCCAACGCGTCGACGCTCTCATGCAGGGCATCGACAGCCTTGGGGTCGGCGTGCAGCGCGTAGTCCTGCTCGATCAAGCGCACCTTGAACAGGCCGCTGTTGAGCGAAGACATTGCCTTGAGGCCTTCGAAACGCTGGCCAACGGTTTGCAGGGACCACACACCGATGGCCGCCACCAAAGCTGTCAGCAGCAGGACAAGAAGGAAGCCCAAGCCCAGTTTTTTCGCCATACCGAGGTTGGCGAAACGTCGTTGCACGGCCGAAATCATTGCACTTGAATCCTCTTGCAATGGCAGATGCCATAAGCCCGGTTTACAAGAAGCGAGATTCGCAACCCCAAGGCATTGAGCACAAGCTGTTGGCGCCGGAATAATGGCAAAAAGCTACACGCTCGTCGTTTTCAGAATGGTCGAGGTCGATCTGGTAGGGCCCAAGGCGCGGAATAACGCAAGTGCCCGTTGATCATCAGCATAGGCCACATTGATGCGCAGCCACTCACTGGATTCACCCGTCGGGTTGAACAGCGCCCCCGGTGACAACAAGACGCCGAACTTGCGCGCATATGCCTGCAGCCGCGAACGATCCGCCACGGCAGGCCGCGCCCACAGGAACATCCCGCCGGCAGGCACGGCAAACACCTGCCATTCCTCATCCTCCAGTACCTGCAAGGTGGCGGTCATCTGCGTGCCCAGGCGTTTGCGCAGGCGCTGCACCCACTTGCGGTAGGTACCATTGGCCAGCAACGTGGCCACCACCGCCTCGGCAAAGCGCGAAGTACCGATGCCGGTCAGGGTCTTGAGGTGAGCCAAGCGGGCAATGAGCGCGGTGCTGGCGCTGAGGTAGCCCACCCGCAAGGCGCTACTGAGGGTCTTGGAAAAACTCGAGACATAGATGACCCGGTCATCATGGGGCAGCGCCGACAGTCGCGTGCAGCTGGCGTGTTGCAGGTCGCCGTAGACATCCTCCTCGATGATCAGGAAATCCTCACGGCGTGCCAGTTCGAGCAAACGCTCGGCGACCGCGCGGCACAGGCTGGTGCCGGTGGGGTTGTGATAGAGGCTGTTGATGAACAGGCACGTGGGGTGATGCCGTTGCAGCAGCGCCTCCAGCGCCGGGATGTCCGGGCCGCCACGGGTCCGAGGCACTTCCAGCAACGTGACGCCATGATGCGCCAATTGGCGATAGAGGTTGCCATAGCCTGGGGTCTCGACCACGACGGTGTCGCCCGCCTTGAGCAAGGTGCGTATCAACAGGTCCTGGGCATGGCTGGCGCCCTGGGTGGTGAGAATGCGATCGAGGCTGGTGGTCACGCGGATCTGGGTCAGGCGCTTGAGCAACTGTTCGCGCAACGCCGGCAACCCCAGCGGCGTACTGTAGTTGAACAAACCGCCGGTATCGGTGCGAGAGATTTCGCGAATCGCATAGCTGATGTCATCACTTTCGCGCCAGGCGTCCGGCAACCAGCCACACCCCAGCTTCAGTTCACCCAATGGGCTATCGGTAAAGTCCCCCCATTCCCGTTCCGCGCCTTCATACCAGTGGTATTCGTGGACGGTGGGAGGACGCGCGACCACGAACCCCGCCCCCTGTTTCGAGGCCAGCACCCCCTGGGCCACCATGCGTTCGAATGCCTCGATGACACTGGACTGGCTGAGCAAGTTGTCGAGGGCCAACTGGCGGATGGACGGCAAGCGGGTACCGGGGCTGACCCCGCTCTTGCGAATCCATTCCGCCACCGCACTGACGATTTGCTGCACCACCGGTACAAGGGCTTGTCGATCGATCCCTAAATCCATGAGCCACTCACTTCAACTGTCTGTTATTCAACCTCAAACAGTTAAGCACAGAAGCCCAGCCAAACCGGCCGACAACCTTTATTAAAGTATTGATTTTATTAGCTTATTTACCTGGTGATACACATTCACCCGCGGCGCTTTGCCAGCTCTGGAAACGCCCCACAGCGCCTCATGCCTTTTCGAATGGCGCGCTGCACGGAGTCCTAGATTGCGGTCGCGCCACCGTCCACCGCGAGCGCATGGCCAGTTGTGAAGGCGGCCCCATCACTGCACAGGTACAACACGGCGCTGGCGATTTCCTCGACCTTGCCGATGCGCCCTACCGGATGCATGGCCGCTGCAAATTCGGCTTTGCGCGGGTCGGCTTCATAGGCACGGCGGAACATATCGGTATCAATCACCGCCGGGCATACCGCGTTGACACGAATTTTCTTTTTCGCATATTCGATGGCCGCCGACTTCGTCAGGCCGATCACCGCATGCTTGGAGGCAGCGTAGATGCTCATCTTCGGCGCCGCGCCCAACCCCGCCACCGATGCGGTATTGACGATCGCACCGCCGCCCTGGGCCAGCAGCAACGGCAGTTGGTACTTCATGCACAGCCAAACCCCTTTCACGTTGACGCCCATGATGGCGTCGAACTCATCCAGGCTGCCGTCGGCCAGCTTGCCCTTCTCGATCTCGATGCCCGCATTGTTGAAGGCATAGTCCAGGCGGCCATACACGGCGACGGTCTGCGCCATCAGTTGCTGCACATCCGCTTCAAGCGTGACGTTGCAACGCACAAACAGCGCTTCACCACCGGCCTGCCGGATCAGCTCGACGGTGCCCTCGCCCCCTGCCACATCCAAGTCGGCTACCACGACCTTCAAGCCTTCACCTGCGAATGCCAGGGCGGTCGCGCGGCCGATACCGGCGGCGGCGCCAGTGACCAGGGCGACCTGGCCGGAAAACGTCATGCTCATGGAGGATGTCCTTTGGGAAAAGTTACCGTGGGACGAGTCTAGCCAACAGCCGGATAGGCGCGTCAGCACTATCAGAAGGCCGGTTGAGGCTGTATGCGTCGCAGTGATAAGGCGTCGTGGATCACTATCATCACGGCCTATCGGCGGGCATTCGCCCGCCTCGGACAACCTTGCTTCCAGGCCATCTTGGGTCTATCACTCAGGTTCATTTCTAAAGAGCCCTTGCCATGACCGCCCAGACCAACCGCCAGTTCCTGCTTGCCAAACGCCCGGTCGGCGCAGCCACGCGGGAAACCTTCACCTACCAGGAAGTGCCCGTGGGCACGCCCCAGGAGGGGCAGGTGCTGGTGCACAACGAATACCTGTCCCTCGACCCGGCCATGCGCGGCTGGATGAATGAGGGCAAATCCTACATTCCCCCCGTCGGTATCGGCGAAGTCATGCGTGCGCTGGGCGTGGGCAAGGTGATTGCCTCGAACAACCCGAACTTTGCAGTGGGGGACTACGTAAACGGTGCCCTGGGCGTGCAGGATTACTTTCTGGGCGAGCCGCGTGGTTTCTATAAGGTCGACCCGCAACTCGCGCCCCTGCCCCGCTACCTCTCGGCGCTGGGCATGACCGGCATGACCGCCTACTTTGCCCTGCTGGACACCGGCGCGCCCAAGGCTGGCGAAACGGTGGTGATCTCCGGCGCGGCCGGCGCGGTCGGCAGCATTGCCGGGCAGATCGCCAAGATCAAAGGCTGTCGCGTGGTAGGCATTGCCGGCGGCGCCGACAAGTGCAAGTTCCTGGTGGATGAGCTGGGCTTCGACGCCGCCATCGACTACAAGAACGAAGACGTGCCCGCCGCTCTCAAGCGCGAGTGCCCCAAAGGCGTGGATGTGTATTTCGATAACGTCGGCGGCGATATTCTCGACGCCGTGCTCAGCCGCCTGGCACTCAAAGCCCGTGTGGTGATTTGCGGCGCCATCAGCCAGTACAACAATAAGGAGGCCGTGAAAGGCCCGGCCAATTATCTGTCATTGCTGGTCAATCGCGCGCGTATGGAAGGCTTCGTGGTGATGGACCATGCGGCGAACTTTGCGGCGGCCGGGCAGGAAATGGCCAGCTGGATGGCCCAGGGCAAGCTCAAGAGCAAGGAAGATATCGTGGAGGGGCTGGAGACATTCCCGGAGACGCTGATGAAGCTGTTCAACGGGGAAAACTTTGGCAAGTTGGTGCTCAAGGTCGACTGATCGACAACCGCTGTAAATATGGGAAGGGCTTGCCCCCTCCCATATTTTTGATCGGTGACTGATCAGGCGATCTCGGCCACTACCGCCGCCAACGCTTTGGCCGGATCGGCTGCCTGGCTGATCGGACGGCCGATCACCAGGTAATCAGAGCCTGCATCCAGTGCCTGACGCGGCGTCAGGATACGACGCTGGTCATCCTGGGCACTGCCCGCCGGGCGAATGCCCGGGGTCACCAGTTGCAGCGACGGGTGAGCGGTCTTCAGGGCCTGGGCTTCCAGCGCCGAGCAGACCAGGCCATCCAGGCCGGCTTTGTCGGCCAGGGCGGCCAGGCGCAGCACTTGTTCCTGAGGCTCGATGTCCAGGCCGATGCCGGCCAGGTCTTCACGCTCCATGCTGGTCAGCACGGTGACACCGATCAGCAAGGGTTTGGGGCCGCTGCGCTGTTCCAGCACTTCGCGGCAGGCTGTCATCATGCGCAGGCCGCCGGAGCAGTGCACGTTGACCATCCACACGCCCATTTCAGCCGCAGCCTTGACCGCCATCGCAGTGGTGTTGGGGATGTCGTGGAATTTCAGGTCGAGGAACACTTCGAAGCCTTTGTCACGCAGGGTGCCGACAATTTCCGCGGCGCAACTGGTGAAGAGTTCCTTGCCGACTTTGACCCGGCAAAGCTTCGGGTCCAACTGATCAGCCAGCTTCAGTGCGGCGTCACGGGTGGGGTAATCCAGGGCGACGATGATAGGAGTCTGGCAGACGGACATTGGAATAGGCTCTCAGGCAAGTCGAAATCGGCGCGGATTGTAGCGCAAGCGGCGCTGTTGCGGGATCCGATGATCGGTAAATACTGACCAGGCGCCCTCGGACAGGCCTTTCGGTGAATTATTTCAAAGCCGATACATTCACGACATGCCCTCAACACGCCCCAAGGCTAGGCTCGCCCGCACGACCCACCGTGCAGCACTTCCAGCCATGGGGCTGGGCGCCTATGCTGACCGCTACAACCAGGCAGATGATCGCACTATGCATACCCCTTCGGCTTCTGTGAACGACGAGCAAAAAAGCGCGGTGATCGCCGATGAAAAGCGCTGGAATACCCGAGCGCTGATCGTAGACGACGATGTGCCGATCCGCGAACTGCTGATCGACTATCTGGCGCGTTTCAATATTCTCGCCAGCGGCGTGACCGACGGCGCCGCGATGCGCGTGGCCATGCAAGCGGAAACGTTCGACGTGGTGGTGCTCGACCTGATGCTGCCGGGCGAAGACGGCCTGTCGCTGTGCCGCTGGCTGCGCGCCGAATCGGATATCCCGATCCTGATGCTCACCGCCCGCTGCGAACCCACTGACCGCATCATCGGCCTGGAGCTGGGCGCCGACGACTATATGTCCAAGCCGTTCGAACCCCGTGAGCTGGTCGCGCGGATCCAGACCATCCTGCGCCGGGTACGCGATGACCGCACTGAGCAGCGCGCCAACATCCGCTTCGACAGTTGGCGCCTGAACAGTGTGCTGCGCCAACTGG
This sequence comes from Pseudomonas sp. FG86, assembly GCF_057808775.1. Taxonomy (NCBI): domain Bacteria; kingdom Pseudomonadati; phylum Pseudomonadota; class Gammaproteobacteria; order Pseudomonadales; family Pseudomonadaceae; genus Pseudomonas; species Pseudomonas sp. FG86. Next base: position 9,363 of record NZ_JBMDIS010000015.1, read on the forward strand.
TGGCCGACGATGGCCTGGTGGTACCGCTGTCCAACGCCGAATTCCGCCTGCTGTGGGTATTTATCGAGCGGCCGCGTCGGGTGCTCAGCCGCGAACAATTGCTGGACGCCGCCCGTGGGCGCTCTATCGAGGCGTTTGATCGCAGCATCGACTTGCTGGTTTCACGCCTGCGCCAAAAGCTGGGCGATGACCCGAAGGCACCGCAATTGATCAAGACCGTGCGTGGTGAAGGCTACCTGTTCGACGCGCGGGATATCGGCTGATGCGCAACACCTTCAACACGCTGTTCGGCAGGCTGTTCGGCGTGTTGCTGATTGCGATTGTGCTGGCCCATGGCCTGGCGTTCTTTTGGTTTCACCACTACGGCCCGCCGCCACCGCCGCCTGCAGAAACCTTTGTGCAGCAGCCCGATGGCACGATGAAGCCCCTGCACAAGCATCGTCGCCCGTGGTTTGGTGGCCCGGTGGTACCGCTGACGTTTCAGTTCATCTCGTTGATCATCGCGGCCTGGTACGGCGCCAAACTGTTGAGCCGACCGATCCAGCGCCTGAGTGCGGCGGCCGAACGCTTGAGCCTCGACCTCGACAGCCCGCCCCTCGACGAATCCGGCCCCAGGGAAGCCCGACAGGCGGCATCGACCTTCAACCTGATGCAAAAGCGCATTCGCGAGCAGGTCAGCCAGCGTGCACGTATGCTCGGCGCGGTCTCCCATGACCTGCGCACCCCGCTGTCACGCCTCAAGCTGCGCCTGGAGCAGATCGAAGACACCAAGCTGCAAGGCCAGATGCGCCAGGACCTGGACGACATGATTGGCATGCTCGACGCTACCCTGAGCTACCTGCATGAACAACGCACCAGCGAAACCCGACACTGGCTCGACGTCCAGGCGCTGGTGGAGTCCCTCAGCGAGAACGCCCAGGACCAAGGTTCCGATGTGCAGTTTGCCGGCACCTGCGCGCCTTTGCAGGTGCAGCCCATGGCGCTGCGCTCCTGCCTGAACAACCTGATCGACAACGCCCTGCGCTACGCTGGCACGGCGCGTGTGGAACTGCAGGATAGCCGCGAGGCCCTGATTATCCGCGTGATCGACCACGGGCCGGGGATTGCGGCGGATAAACGAGAAGCGGTGTTCGAACCGTTCTATCGGCTGGAAGGCTCACGCAACCGCAACTCCGGCGGCGTCGGCCTGGGGATGACAATCGCCAAAGACGCGGTGGAGCGCCTCGGCGGCCGCCTGAGCCTGGAAGACACTCCGGGCGGCGGCCTCACCGCCGTCATGTGGCTCCCCCGCCGCTAGGGGGAGTTGAAGCCGTAGCGACTGCAAGCCTCTACAGCGTTTTGTCATCACGCCGCCCCTGGGCCTGGGTCGCGCTCCAATCCATCAAGAGGCTGTACGCCACCGCCAACAGGGTCGGGCCGATAAACAGGCCGATAAAGCCAAAGGCGATCAACCCGCCGAACACCCCAAGCAGCACGATAACCAGCGGCAGGTTGCCGCCACGGCTAATCAGGTACGGTTTGAGCACGTTGTCCACGCCGCTGATGATGAACGTGCCCCACACGCCGAGGAACACCGCATATGTGTAATCGCCCTTCCACGCCAGCCAGGCCGTGGCCGGAATCCACACCAGCGGTGGCCCCATGGGGATCAGGCTGAGCAGGAAGGTGACAATACCCAATACCAGTGCGCCCGGCACACCGGCGATCAGGAAGCCGATCAGCGCCAGCAACGCCTGGGCGGCGGCGGTACCGATTACGCCGTTGACCACGCGCTGCACGGTGCCAGCCACCAACTCGATGTAATAACCGGCACGGTCACCAATCAGGCGCTCCAGCAAGCGGTGCACGAACATCGCCAGGCGCGGCCCGTCACGATAGAAAAAGAACACGAACACCAGGCTCAGGGTCAGCTCCAGAATGCCGCCGCCGATCTGCGCACTGCGCGCCAGCAGCCAATTCCCGACCTGCCCCAGGTACGGCTTGAGGCTGACCATCAGCGCCGCGCCCTGCTGGTCAATGCTGTCCCACATCGCCACCAACCGCTCGCCGACAAACGGGATCGAACCCAGCCAGGTCGGCGCCGCGGGCAAACCGTCGACCTGAATATCCTTGATCAGCGCCACCGCATCACGCACATGGTCCGCCAGGTTGAACCCGAGCCACACCAATGGCACCGCCACCAGCAGCATCCAGCCCAAGGTCAGGATGCCGGCGGCCAGGGATTCACGACCGCCGAGCCAACGGGTGAGCAGACGCATCAGCGGCCAACTGGCAAACGCCAGCACCGCGCCCCAGAACAGCGCCGACCAGAACGGCGCCATCACCCAGAAGCTGGCACCGAACAGCACCAGCAGCAGGATTTGCACCAGCAGGCGATCGTTATTGAGCATGGGGTATCTCTAGCAAAAGGCTGTAGGAGGAGAGCTTAGGCGAACGGCACGGGTCCGTTCGCCCTGTTACGGTCAGCGTATCAGATGCAGGTGCAGACCCTTGGCTTGATCCGTGCCGGTCTCCAGCCGCGTAGCCCGCACACCGCTGTCAACCAGGGCCTGGCGCCACGCTTCGGCAGTAGGGCCGGTCAAACTGACACGCAAGGTGGTGTCGAGGTTCAACCCGCGGGATATCAAGGTCAACCAGGTGGCGTCAGGGTCTGTGCCCAAGGTCGGGAAGTCCAGTTCGCCGGTGCTTTTCAGCTCTCGCAACAGCGTGGCGGAGGTTGGCAGCAGCTCGCCGAGCGGTGCGCCGGCGTCTATTTGCTCGACATGCAGATAAGCCCGGCGATTGCCCCGGGTGATGCCGTACAGCGCCACGAGGGAGTTTTCCTGCGGGGCGGCCAGGCGCAAGAGCAGGTACTCCTGCTGGCCGTCGGCGCCGACCAGCTTGGCATTGCCGAACACTTCATTGGCCCACAGGCTGCTTTCGCCGCAATCGCGGGCCTGGCACCAGAACAGCAGTTGCGCGCCCTTGGCCTGCAAGGCTTCGCGCGTGGCAGTGAAAGCGGCGCTGGAGGTGTGTTCGGCGGGCAGTTCATAGGTGATCGCCGTGGTTCGCCCGCGGGCAGTGGCCTGGCCTTCGTAGCGCAGTTGGCCGCTGATCTTGCGGATCGCGCCCATGGGGTAGATGCGTTCCTTTTCTTCAGCGGGGCGGTAATCGACGATTTGCGCATCAACCTGGCGGGACACGGCAGGTAAATCCTGGCTTCCCGGCACATCGGCGGCGAACACCAAGGGGCTGAAACAGCACAGGCCGAGGGCACGGATACATCCTTTACGCAGGCTCATCGGATCGGCAAGCCCTGGCCATCGGAGGTCACAGCAGTTTCAAGATCGGTGTTGAGATCGTACATGGTTGACTCCCTTTCAATCCGCCCAGCCTCGGCAGTTGCCCGCGCCAAGTCAAGGCGCGTGGAAGAACCGATTGAAACAGTCTGCAACAAGGACCGCGCCCGGCTCATCATTCAGGTGTAAATGATGGCCTCCCGGCAGCGTTGTGACCGTAAAGGGTAGTTGAGAAAGCAATTCGGAATGTTTCGCCAGCATGCCGTCAGCCGCGACCACCAATTGCGTAGGGCAACTCACTCTGCGCACGAACGCCATCGCCTGCTCATCAGTCAGACGCATCGGCGACGCCAGGGTCAGGCGGCTGTCGGTACGCCACGTGTAACCGCCCGGCACCGGCATCAAACCGCGCTGGGCCAGCAGTTCCGCGGCTTCGCGGCTGACAGCCACCACCCCTTTCATGCGCGCCTCGACCGCACGCTCCAGGGTGCTGTAGACCGGTTTGCGCTTGTCCCGCAGGTTCAGTTGCGCCTGCAACGCCATGCCCAGGCGCTCAGCGGCATTCTCACCACTGGCGGTCGGCGGGATCACGCCGTCGATCAACCCCAGGTGCGTCACGCGCTCCGGCAAGGCGCCGGCCAGTACCAACGAGACGATGGCGCCTAGGGAGTGGCCAAGTAATGCAAAACGTTTCCAGCCCAGTTGCTCGGCGACTTGCAGCACGTCAAAGACATAATCCCACAAGGCATAACCGGCCCCGACAGGGCGATGCGCCGAGTGCCCGTGCCCGGCCATGTCCAGCGCGACGATGCGCAAGCCCTGCAGCTTCGGCGCCAACCGCGCAAAGCTGTTGGCATTATCCAGCCAGCCATGCAGGGCGATCACCGGCACGCCATCCTCGGGGCCGAACAGGTGCGCCGCCAATTCGATATGCGGCAAGTTCAGGCGAACCTCTTCGACGGGCGTACTCATGCGCAACTGCGCTCGCGGGTCTGCCAACGAGTGAACACGTTCTTGATCAAGGTTGCAGTGTCCTGGGGGCGTTCAAGGGGAAACATGTGACCGCCCGGCATGGTGAGCATTTCGCCCATGGGCAAGCGGTCGACGCCGCTGGCATGGTGACGCATCACCACCCGACTCTGGCGACCGCGCACCACTGCCAAGGGCACTTTCAACTGGCGCACCTGGCCTGGGCTGGTGTGGGGCACGCCTCGGTAGATGCTGATTTCGGTAGCGGGGTCAAAGCGCAGGCGCAGGCGATCACCCACCTGCTGCAGGCCGTGTTGCAGATAGGCGTCGAAGCATTCCGGGTCGAAGCCGCGAAACAGGGTCTTGCCCGCGAAATAACTGCGCGCGGCCTCAAGGTCTGTGAACTCTTCGCGACGCCCCAGGGTACGCCCGGCCGGCGTGAGGCGATCGATAAAGCCAAAGCGCTTGGCGGCACGGATCACCCAACGGTCCGCGCGGGTCAGCACTGGCGAATCGAGCATCACCACGCCGCGATACAGCTGCGGGCAGCGCATGGCCGCATGCAAATGCAGTACACCGCCCAGGGAATGGCCTACCCCCCACACCGGTTCTGGCTGTTGCTCCAGATGGTGGATCAGTTCGTCCACCAGGTTCTGCCAGTTATCGTCCACTGGGAACCTGGGGTCGTGGCCGTGCTGCGGCAGATGGGCCACTGCATATTCCGGCGCCAGGGCGGCAAACAGCTTGCCGTAGGTAGCGGAAGGAAAGCCATTGGCGTGGGCAAAAAACACAGGCTGCGACATACCGGTTCCATCGACAAAAAACAGACACTGATTGTCCCACGCCTGGCTCGGACAGCAATGACCGTAACCGCCAGGAATGATGACACTCACGCCACGCCTATCGCGCCGGCGGGGTCTCGCCCAGGGGCACCACGGCCATGGTCAGGCGCGAGACACAACTGGTCTTGCCTTCATCGTTGGTCAGGCGGATGTCCCACACCTGCGTGGTGCGGCCGATATGAATCGCCTTGGCCACCGCCGTCACCCGCCCGCTGCGCACCCCGCGCAGGTGGTTGGCGTTGACCTCCAGGCCCACGCAATAGAACTTGCTGGCATCGATGCACAGGTAGGCGGCCATGGAGCCGACACTTTCGGCCAGCACCACCGACGCCCCGCCGTGCAGCAGGCCGTAGGGCTGGTGGGTGCGATGGTCAACCACCATGCTGGCGGTCAGGGACTCGTCGTCGAAACTTTCGAAACGAATATCCAGCAACTCACCAATGGTGTTTTTCTGGCTCGCGTTGAGTTGCTCGATATTGGGTTGGGTGCGCCACAGGCTCATACCGTTGTCCTTGTTGGTTTTATGATGGCCCTAATCCTGCCACAGAATCACTTCGGTGCGCTCGCTCCACACCTGAAACTGTGGACCGTAAGTCGATTCAATCACGTTGCGCTTGATCTTCAGGGTCGGCGTCAGAAAGCCGTTTTCTACCGCCCAGGTGTCTTTTACCACCACCAGTTGCCGCAAACGCTCATGTTTGTCCAAGGCCGCGTTGACCTGTTCCAGCCAACGCTCGAGGCTGTCCTGCAAGGCATGGCGCGCCTCGGGCTGGCCCACCGTTGACAGCACGCACAGGCCCATGGGCGCGGTAAGGCCGTCACCGACCACACATACCTGTTCGATGCGCGCATGTTCGGCCAGGCGGTTTTCAATCGGTGCCGGGGCCACGTATTTGCCTTTGCTGGTCTTGAAGATTTCCTTGAGCCGTCCGGTCAGGCGCAGGCGGCCGTCGGCGTCCTGCTCCCCTTTGTCGCCAGTGCGCAGGAAGCCATCTTCGGTCAGCACTTCAGCCGTTCTTTGCGCGTCCTTGAAGTAGCCCAGCATGGTCGCGCCACTACGCACCTGCACTTCACCGGCCTGGTCAATGCGCACTTCAACGCCGGGGCACGGCAGGCCGATCCAGCCGATCTTCTGCTGGCCAGGGCGGCACACATGGGAGTAGCCACAGTTCTCGGTCATGCCATACACCTCCAGCACATCCAGGCCCAGACGCTGATACCAGCGCAGCAGGGCCTCAGGCACCGGCGCCGCGCCGGAGAGTGCAATGCGCAGCGCGTCGAGCCCCAGGCCGGCGAGGACTTTATGGCCCACGCGCTTACCGATAAATGGCAGGCGCAACAACCTGTCCAGGCGCTTTCCCGGGATCCTGGCATAGACGCCCATCTGGAATTTGGTCCAGATACGCGGTACGCCAAACAACGCCGTGGGCCGCGCCCGACGCAGATCCGTCAGAAAAGTATCGAGGCTTTCAGCGAAATAAACGGTTTGCCCGGTATAGATAGAAGCCATTTCCACAAACATCCGCTCCGCCACATGGCACAGCGGCAGGTAGGACAACAGCCGGTCGCCCTCCCCCAGGCCAAACAACTCAGTGCCGTGCGTAGCGGCAAAGCCCAGGGCGCCGAAGCTGTGCATCACGCCTTTGGGCAGGCCGGTGGTGCCGGAGGTATAAATGATGGTGGCGAGGGCCGAGGCCGGCGGTAGCGGATCATCCTGGATCGGTGAACAGGCTTGCAGGTCGGCCCAGCGGTAATCAAAGTCGCCGGCCGGGCAAAGCGGCAGGCTGATGGTGGGCACGCCGGCAGGCACGCCGGGGGCCATGGTCGGCCAGTCATCGAGCTTGCCGATGAATACCAGCACGGCCTCGGAATGCTGCAGCACATGGGTAACGGAATCGGCGGTGAGGTTGGGATAGAGCGGCACCGAGACATGCCCGGCCATCCATATCGCGAGGTCAGCGATGATCCAGTGCGCGCAGTTTTTCGAGATCAGAGCGATATGCGAGCCCTGGGGCAGCTCCCTGGCGCGCAGCCAGTGTGCGGCGCAGCGTGCCTGGTGGCCGACATCACCCCAGGTGAGGGTCTGTACCGCGCCACCCCCGATGGGCTGGACAAGAAAAGGTTGGCGCGGGTGCCGCGCTTCACGTTCGTAGAAGACCTGCAACGGCAAACGAAAAGCGACAGGCATGGGACGCGCTCCTTTGTGATCCGGCGATAGCCAACCAAGCACTTGCTTGGTTGACTATATAGCACACACAAAGCGGCGAGAAAGCCTACGGATTCTTCACACTGACCAGGCTCATCAGCCCCGCCAACGGGAAGTCGCCCTCTAGCTCCGCCAGGCTGGCGGTGTGCATGGGCTGCGGCTGACGCTGATGACCATGCTGCAGAAAGCTGATCAAGCTGCCGACCAGGGGCTGATGGCTGACCAGCAGCACATTGTCATCGCTGTCGAGCTTGTTCAGAACCTCCAGCGGATTGCCCTCCGGCGTGAGCCAAGGCACCGTGCGGATGTCCGCTTCAAAACCCAACGCCTGCCGCACCAACTGTGCAGTTTGCTGCGCCCGCACGTACGGGCTGGCAATGATCGCGTCCACAGGCTGGCCGATCAGGTGCGCCGCACTGCGCAACACCTCGGCACGGCCATGCTCGGTGAGTTCGCGCTCGGCATCGGTACGGGCATGGCCCTCGGCCTCACCGTGACGCAACACCCACAACTTCATAGCTTCGGCTCCTCGTCGCGCACCGGGTGCGGTGCCGGCGGCACGCTGTGGGCGGCTTCACCTTCCGGCGCGCGCGGGGTTGGCCAATCGGCGAACGGCCATGGCTTTTGTTCGGTGTGGAAACTGCCAAAGCGGCCGATCTGCGCGAGAAACTGGCTGAGGCTATCGCCAAAGTTCATCAGGCCCAGGTTCGGTGCGCCGTAGACCAGGCGGTAAACCAACTGCACCACCACCAGCGCACCGAGCAGGAACTGCGCCACTTGCCACACCAGGGCAAACACCAGCATCCACAGGATGCGCAAGGCAATGGATTCGTACTTGGGAGCTGCTTTCGGATCGTTCATGACGCGTTCCTCAGTTGAAACCACTGGTGGAAATAAAGTCGACATCGGTTTTCGGCTCGGCGCGCATCAGCAACTCGATGACCTGGTTCAAGGTGCGCCCCTCAAACAGGATCGCATGCAAGCCGGCCACCAGCGGCATATACACCCCGACTTCCTGGGCCTTGGCCTTCAGCACCTTGAGGGTATTGACCCCTTCGGCCACTTCACCCAGACGTGTGACGGCGTCTTCCAGGCTCAAACCCTGGCCGAGCGCAAAACCAACCTGGTAGTTACGGCTCTTGGGCGACGAACAGGTGACGATCAAGTCGCCCACGCCCGCCAGGCCCAGGAAGGTCATCGGATTGGCCCCCTGGTTCACCGCAAAACGGGTCATTTCCGCCAGGGCGCGAGTGATCAGCATGCTCTTGGTGTTTTCCCCCATGCCCAGAGCCACCGCCATGCCGGCGATGATGGCGTAGACGTTTTTCAACGCACCGCCCAGTTCGACACCGAAGCGGTCGCCACTGGCATAGACCCGGAAGGTCCGGCCATGCAGTACCGCCTGGACACGCTCGCAGAGCGCTTCGTCTTCACTGGCGATCACGGTGGCGGTCAGCGCGTGCTCCGCCACTTCCCGCGCCAGGTTCGGCCCGGACAACACGCCAATGCGCGCCTGCGGAGCGATCTCCTCGAGAATTTCGCTCATCAGCTTGAAGGTGTGCGCTTCGATGCCCTTGGTGAGGCTGACCAGCAGCTTGCCCGCCAGGCGCTCGGCATGCGGCGCCAGCACCGAACGCAAGGCGCTGGAAGGCAGCGCGACGAAGCACAGCTCGCACGCCTCCAGCGTGGCCTGCAAGTCGGTAACCGGCTCGACCGCCGGATGAATCTTGATGCCTTTGAGGTAACGGGGGTTTTCCCGATGCACGCGAATGGCCTCGGCCTGCTCGGGATCACGCATCCACTGACGCACCGGGTGACCGTTCTCAGCCAGCAGGTTAGCCACGGCGGTACCAAAACTTCCGCCTCCCAGGACCGCAATAGGGCGCTGTTCAGTCATATGCAATCCGTTAATCCATACCAGTGGCGATGGCGGCATTATACGGGCCGACCCGCTTGCGGCCAGCCCCCGTGTCAATTCGCACGCCTGTCGGAAAATGCCATGCCTGTGTGAAGTAATTGCAAGGGTGGCGACTGGCAAATGGCCCCGCCTCAGTTAACATGGGCGGCTATCCGTAATTATCAAGGCCGTGCCGTGTATTTGGGCCCTCCTCCCCGTTCATCCCTGTGGTGGTTGCTGCTGTTCAGCGGCGCTGTGTGTGCCGACGACCTGTTCCTCGACAGCCAGCCGCTGCCCCAGGTCCTCACCGCCACGCGCCTCAAGCAATCGGCCGCCGCCGTGCCCGGCAGCATGACCGTGATCGACAGCGAGCTGATCAAGGCCAGTGGTGCGCGAGACATCGCCGAGCTGCTGCGGCTGGTGCCGGGGATGATGGTGGGCTACACCACCGGTAACCAGGCGGCAGTGAACTACCACGGCACCAGCGCCAGCGATGCGCGACGCATGCAAGTGCTGATCGACGGACGCTCGGTGTACCGCGCAGGCCTGGCAACCGTGGACTGGAGCGATATCCCGGTGGCCATGGAGGATATCGAGCGCATCGAAGTGTTCCGTGGGCCCAATACGGTCAGTTACGGCGCCAACGCGTTGATGGCCGTGGTCAATATCCTCACGCGCGCGCCGGCCAATAGCCATGGCACGCGGGTGAAAGTGGTTCGTGGCGAACGGGGGATCAACGATTTCTATGCCAGCCAGGGCGTGGGCTGGGAAACCGGTGACTTGCGCCTGTCCATGTCCGGGCAGCAGGACGATGGCTTTGACAGCGATGCCGTGGGCGCCGACCGCCGTGACGGTCGGCGTCTCAACCGCTTCAGCCTGGCAGTCAGCCAGACGTTGAATGCGCAACAGAGTATCGATTGGCAACTGAACGCCAAGGAAGGGACCAACCAGCGTCCCTATACCTACACACCTGTATTTGCCGGGATTACCGAAGGCGGTGACAACTCCGACGTCACTGCCAAGGACTATGCCGGCTCGCTGCGCTGGAACTTCGATTTCAACCCCGAGCACAGCCTGTACATCCAGGGCTCAGCGCAACAATGGGACCGCCGGCAGGTCTGGAAAGCCTGTGACGCCAAGGTGTCGTTCAGCCCGGAGCTGACCCGCCTGTGGCAACTGAACCCCAACTACGCCGAACAGTTGGCCCGGCACATGGACACCTACAGCCAGGGCACCGCCCCGCCCGGTAGCGCCGCCGAGCAAGCCTTGGCCAACGAAGTGCTGGACCAGTGGCGCAACGGCGCCAACCAGAGCGTATGCGGCAATATCGACCAGAGCACCCGCGAAAGCCGCTACGACCTGGAGGTCCAGGACACCCTGAGCCTCTCCGACAGCCTGCGCCTGGTCAGCGGCATGAACTATCGCTACGACCGCGCCGACTCCGACACCTATTTCAATGGCACCCTGGACGACACCACCTGGCGCCTGTTCGGCCAACTGGAATGGCGCGCCAGCGAACACTGGTTGCTGCAAGGCGGTGCCATGTATGAAGACACCCACCTGAGCGGCAACTCGCTGACGCCGCGAGTGGCGGTCAACTACCTGATCAACCCGCGCCACGGCCTGCGCGCGGTGTACTCCGAAGCCATCCGTTCCCCGGACATGTTCGAGAACAACGTCAACTGGAGCTACCGCGTCACCAACCTCAGCTCCCCGACCTACGGGCAGAATTCCGGGCAATACTTTGTAGTGACACGCGGCCCCGGAAACCTCGATAAAGAGCTGATGAAATCACGGGAACTGGGCTATAACGGCTTTTTTGCCGACCTCGGACTGAACATGGACGTGAAACTGTTCTACGACGAAATCACCGACATGATCAGCTCGCCGTTGCGCAATAACCAATACATTGCCAGCAACGCCAACAGTTCGCGGTTTACCGGCGCCGAATCACAGTTCGACTGGCGCATGAGCAACGCCGACCGCCTGCGGCTCACCTACGCTTACGTCGACGCCACCACCAGCAACCCGCGGGACAAGGCACAGACCGCGCGCAACAGCGGCTCGGCCGGCTGGCTGCGCGAATGGGGGCAAGGCTGGTCCAGCGCGCTGTTCTACTATGGCGACGACGCACTCAACCAATATCGCTTCGAACGGGTCGACCTGCGGGTGGCCAAGCGCCTTGCCCTGGGCAAAGCCAACGTGGAGCTGGCCGGTATGTTGCAAACACGCCTCGACAACCAGCCCACCACCTGGGCCGATAACAATTATGACCATCGCCACGTACTCTACTTCAGCGCGGAGTTAGAGTTCTGACATGGGCGATCAGTCAAGGATGACCCTCTTTTTTATCTCAAGGTTTTGCCAGCGCTGTGTGCTGCTGGCATGCCTGCTGCTGACCGGGTCGGCCTGGGGTGCCGACATCCTGCTGACCGCCGCCGAAGACGGCACGGGCGTCCAGGCCTTCGCCCAGGCACTGGCCCGCCAGCGTCCCGAAGACCACGTCACCTTTACTCCCCTCAAGGACCTGCCGGCGCCGAACCGTTTGCCCGCCGGCACCCGCCTGATCCTGCTGGACCTGCCCGGCCTCGACTGGCGCCTGCAGGACACCCAGGGCCCGCCGACCCTGGTCTTGCGTATCAGCCGCCTGCAAGCCCGGCAACGCCTGGGCAGCAACCTGCCGGCCAGGATCAGCCTGCTCTGGAGCGACCCGCCCCTGGATCGTCAGTTACGCCTGATCACCGGCATCCTGCCCCAGGCGCGGCGCATCGGCGTGCTCTACGGCACCGACAGCGAATTCCTGCTCCCTGAGCTGACCCAGTACGCAGCGCCCCTGGGCCTGGAGATCGTGCCGCAGCGGTGGGACAACATTAATGACAGCCGACCGTTGTTGAACCTGTTCAAGAACAGTGACGTGCTGCTCGGCCTCGACGACCCGCAGCTGTATAACCCGAAAACCGCGAAGAACCTGCTGCTGAGCAGCTACGCCCGGCAATTGCCGCTGGTGGGCCCCAACGCCGGGTTCGTCAAGGCTGGCAGCCTGGCCAGCACCTACAGTGACCAGGCCGACTGGCTCGCCGTGCTCGACCGCCTGCTTGACCATTCGCCGGCCAATTGGCCACGCGCGCTGTACCCGGAACACTTCAAAGTGGTGGGCAACCCGCAAGTCGCACGCTCACTGGGCATCGAACAGGTCGACGAAGCCAACGTCGCCGCCCGCCTGGCCGAAGGAGAAAAACGCCCATGACTCTGCGTCGTCGTTGGGACATCAACACCCGCACCCAGCTCATCACCCTGGGCCCGGCGCTGTTGCTGACATTACTGCTGATCAGTTTCTTCACCTTCGTGCGTATCCAGGACCTGCGCCAGGAACTGGACCACACCGGCCAATTGATCGCCAACCAACTGGCCCCCGCCACCGAATACGGGGTGATCTCCGGCAACAACGACGTGCTCGACAGCCTGCTGCGCGCGACGCTGGCCACCCCCCATGTGCGCTTCCTGGAGATCCAGGACAGCGCTGAGAACATCCTCGTGTACGTCGAACAACCCTCGGAAAAACACGACCGCTCGCTGTCGGTAAAAGTGTTCCAGGCACCGATTCGCCTGCAACATATCCAGCTGGGCAATGACTTTTTCCAGGACAACCTCAACGAACCCAAGGCTCCCCGCGCCGACTACCTGGGTCGGGTGATTGTCGGCATGTCCAACGACGCCTTCAGCCAGCGCCAGCAGGAGATCCTGTTCAAGGCCGGCATCCTGGCCCTCTTCGCCCTGCTGTTTACCTTCCTGCTCGCCAGGCGCCTGGCGGCGAGCCTGTCGCAACCGATCAGCGCGATGGGCAACGCGGTAAAAGCCATCCAGCAAGGCGACTACAAGACGCCGCTGCCGATTGTGGATGATTCGGAGCTGGGCGACCTGTCGCGGCATATCAACAACCTGGCCGCAGGCCTCAACCAGGCCAGTCGCGAACAGCAGCAGGCCATGGCCCAGTTGATCCAGACCCGGGAGGAAGCTGAACGGGCAAACAACGCCAAGTCGGAATTCCTGGCAATGATGAGCCATGAACTGCGCACGCCCATGAACGGGGTGCTGGGCATGCTGCAACTGCTGGAAACCACCGAAATGACCGAGGAGCAGACCGAATACGCGGCGCTGGCGTCCGAGTCCACCGAGCATTTGCTCAAGGTCATCAATGACATCCTCGACTTCTCGCGCATCGAACGCGCCGCCCTGGAGCTGGAACATATTCCATTCAACCTGGCGGACCTGATCAATAGCTGTGCCCAGGCCTTCCAGCACAGCGCCCAACAGCGCGGGCTGGCCCTGACCCTGCCGATTCCGCCTGGCATGGGGGCGTTGCGGGTGCTGGGCGACCCCACGCGTATCCGCCAGATCCTGGTGAACCTGATCGGCAATGCCCTGAAGTTCACCGAGCACGGCACGGTCAGCGTCGAACCCCAATGGCAAACCCTCGACCATGAACTGCTATGGTTTACCTGCACCGTGCGCGACAGCGGCATCGGCATTTCTGCCGAGCGCCTGGAGTTGATGTTCGACGCGTTCCAGCAGGCTGACAGTTCCATTTCAAGACGTTACGGCGGCACCGGCCTGGGCCTGCCAATCGCCCGGACCCTGGCCGAACGCATGGGGGGCACCCTGCGGGCCCAGAGCGAAGAAGGCCGTGGCTCGGTGTTTACCCTGGAAATCCCCCTGGCCATCGACCAGCACAGCCTGCCGGCCATTGCCCAGGATGCCGAAGGCAAAGCCGGCGCCGGCGAAGGCCGGCACGTGCTGCTGGTGGAGGACAACCCGGTCAACCGCACGGTGGTCGAAGCCATGCTGCGCAGCCTCGGATTTGAGGTGAGCCTGGCCACCGACGGCGCCGAAGCGATCCGCAGCGCCGAGAGCCTCATATTCACCGCGATCCTGATGGATTGCCGACTGCCGCTGATCGACGGTTACGAGGCCACCCGGCAGATTCGCCAACTGCCGGGCTGCGCCGACCTGCCGATAATCGCCCTCACCGCCAATGCCTTGCAGGGCGACCGTGAAGCCTGCCTCGCTGCCGGAATGAACGATTACCTGGCCAAGCCGTTCAAACGCACGGATTTGCAGCAAATCCTGCAGCGCTGGGTGCAATAGCCCAGCGCCATCAGCCAAGTCCGACTGGCGTGAAACACGAAAGTGCGGCAGTCTTAGGCACCCGAACGGGCCTATAAACGGGTCCGGTTTAAAATTTCAGTGAACAAGTGTACATTCAGTGCCTTGACGCTGTGACTTTCACTACAACGCAATAGTCTATGTGTAGGCTGCCGAGATGAGGCATGAACGCTTCAGTCGGTTCGGGAAGATTTGCCCTACCCTGCCGCATGGGATTATTGAGGAGCTCGCATGACCAAACAAAACGCCTTTACTCGGGAAGACCTGCTGCGCTGCAGTCGCGGTGAGCTGTTCGGCCCAGGTAACGCGCAACTGCCCGCCCCGAACATGCTGATGGTGGATCGCATCACCCATATCAGCGAAGAGGGTGGCAAGTACGGCAAAGGTGAATTGGTCGCCGAGCTGGATATCACCCCGGACCTGTGGTTCTTCGCCTGCCATTTCGAAGGCGATCCTGTCATGCCGGGCTGCCTGGGCCTTGACGCCATGTGGCAGCTGGTCGGTTTCTTCCTCGGCTGGCAAGGTCTGCCGGGCCGCGGTCGCGCCCTGGGTTCGGGCGAAGTGAAGTTCTTTGGCCAGGTCCTGCCGACCGCCAAGAAAGTCACCTACAACATTCAGATCAAGCGCGTCCTCAGGGGCAAGCTGAACCTGGCCATCGCCGATGGTTCGGTGAGCGTCGACGGTCGCGAGATCTATACTGCCGAAGGCCTTCGGGTCGGCGTATTCACTTCCACTGACAACTTTTAAGGGTTATCCGCATGCGCCGCGTCGTTATCACTGGTCTGGGCATCGTTTCTTGCCTGGGCAATGACAAAGAGACCGTCACCGCTAACCTGCGTGCAAGTCGCCCTGGCATCCGATTCAACCCGGAATATGCCGAAATGGGTCTGCGTAGCCAGGTTTCCGGCTCCATCGACCTGCCCCTCGAAGAATTGATTGATCGCAAGATCTACCGCTTCGTCGGCCACGCTGCCGCCTACGCCTACCTGGCCATGAAAGATGCGATCGCCGACTCCGGCCTGAGCCCTGACCAGGTCTCGAACGTGCGCACCGGCCTAATCGCCGGCTCCGGCGGCGCGTCCACCCTGAACCAGATGGAAGCGCTGGACATCCTGCGCGAAAAAGGCGTGAAGCGCGTTGGCCCGTACCGCGTTACGCGGACCATGGGCAGCACCGTTTCCGCCTGCCTGGCCACGCCGTTCCAGATCAAGGGCGTGAACTACTCGATCTCCTCCGCATGCGCAACCAGTGCTCACTGCATCGGTACTGCCGTTGAGCAGATCCAACTGGGCAAGCAGGACATCGTGTTCGCCGGTGGCGGTGAAGAAGAACATTGGAGCCAGTCGTTCCTGTTCGACGCCATGGGCGCCCTGTCCACCCAGTACAACGACACCCCGGAAAAAGCCTCCCGCGCCTATGACGCCAAGCGTGACGGTTTCGTCATCGCCGGCGGCGGCGGCATGGTCGTAGTCGAGGAGCTGGAACACGCCCTGGCCCGTGGTGCGAAGATCTACGCGGAAATCGTCGGCTACGGCGCCACTTCCGATGGTTACGACATGGTTGCGCCAAGCGGCGAAGGCGCCATCCGCTGCATGCAGATGGCAATGGCAACCGTGGATACCCCGATCGACTACCTGAACACCCACGGCACCTCGACTCCGGTCGGCGATGCCAAGGAAATGGAAGGCGTACGTGCGGTATTCGGTGACAAGGCCCCGGCCATCAGCTCGACCAAGAGCCTGTCCGGTCACTCCCTGGGTGCCGCCGGCGTTCACGAAGCGATCTACTGCCTGCTGATGATGGAAGGCAACTTCATGGCCGGTTCGGCCAATATCGAAGAGATCGACCCAGTAGTGGCCGATATGCCGATCCTGACCAAGACCGTGGAAAACGTAAAAGTCGACACCGTGATGAGCAACAGCTTCGGCTTCGGTGGCACTAACGCCACCCTGGTGCTGAAACGCTGGCAGGGCAAGTAAGCCCCGCAGGTTGATCACATGAAAAAGCCCCGACTGGTTCGGGGCTTTTTTTTGGCTGATGAAATCTCAGACGGTGTCGACTGCATCGCGAGCAAGCCCGCCTCAATCTAACCGCCGCGACGGGGCTTGGGCAGGATGGCCAGAAAGTTATCCCGCGCCACCTTGTGCGCAACCTCCTCAGGCAACGCATTCAGGAAGGGATCAAAGCCCCGCATTTCCTTACCCAGCTTGTTGAAACGCCCTACCACATCCGACCCCAGCATAAAGCGCTCCGGGAAGCGCTCTACCAGCGCAACCCATTCCGGCCGGGGCTTACCCGCCTCATCGAGCAAATACGGCGTGAGCATGCTCCAGGACAGGTCGATATACAGATTGGGGTACGCCTCCAGCAGGCGGCTCAGCGTGGGCAGCAAAAAATCCATCTGCACCTGATGGCGATGGATTTCCTTGCTGGTGCCGGCATGGGCCCAGATAAACCGAGTATGCGGATGATTACGCAGCGGTTGTTCGACTTCAGCGAGGTACAGCGGGTTGCGCTCGCGCTTGGAGGTGATGTTGGAATGCAACATCACCGGCAGGTCATTTTCGGCGGCCAGGTGATAGATGCGCGTCATGGCTTCGTTATTGGCCCGCGGTGTATCACCGGAAGTCAGCGCGGTCAGGTCATCATGCCGGGTAAACACTTCGCCAATGCCTTGCCACAGCCCCGGGTTGAGGTCGAGCATCCGCTGGATATGGGCGGCGGAATTCTTGTCGTTGGGGTTGAAGCCGGAAAGAAACGGATGAAAGCGCGAGCGTTGCTCCGGCGTCAGTGCATTGATCGCTGCCGCGACGATGACATCGGTGGCGCTGTACCAGTAGGCATCCGCGTCATCGCCGGCGTAGTAGCGCGGGCGCTTGGGTTCGTCTTCGTGCCATTTCTTCGCCACAGGGATGCCGGAAATCATCACATGCTCAATGCGATTATCCGCCATCGCCTTGAGCAGCTTGTCCATGCCCGCCGTTTCCTGGAAGAAGTCCACGTAATGCAGGTGCGCATCGCTGTAGGCATAATCGCGAGCCTGTACGGCAAGGCTGCTGGCAGCGAGCAACAGGGCTAGACTCAGGCGGGTCCAGGGCACGGTAACACCTCGATAGGGGCTGATACGGGTAGACCTTGGGTGATACATCCGGGTTCATCACGAAAAACACGGAACACCTAAGTGCCAGCATGCTCTATAACTGCAAGACCTTCATCCTGCCCCCTTAGTGAGGTTTGCCATGCCTGTTACCGTCAACACGCTGAACCACGATAACTTTCGTCACAGCGTCAATATCAATAACCATGAGCTGTTCACCGACCTGCCCAAAAGCCTTGGGGGCGACGATTCAGCGCCCTCTCCCCACGATTATTTCGATGCCGCACTGGCGTCCTGCAAGGCCTTGACCGTCAAGCTCTATGCACAGAAAAAGGATATCCCGCTGACGGGCGTCACCGTGGAAGTCACCCACGATGCGACCGAGGAGCAAAAGGGCAAGTACAAGCTCAACGTCAAGCTGACCCTCAAGGGCGTGCTCACCGACGAGCAGCGCAACGAATTGCACCGTGTTGCCGACCGTTGCCCGGTACACAAGCTGATGACTACCGCCGAAGTCACCATTGAGACTCAATTGTCCGAAGGCGCCTTCAGCCAATAGCAGCAACCTCCCGTCGAGCGGGTTATGCTCTGCATCATCTAACCCGCTCAGACTGGGACGCACCATGACCACCCTCACCGTGATCCGCCCTCGCGCCGAAGATGTCGAAGGCCAACCCATCCTGCGCCCGCTGCCGTCGCGCGAATGCCGCAGTGTCGGGCCCTTTGTGTTCTTCGACCATATGCTGCCCACCCACTATGCACCGGGCAGCGGCATGAATGTCCGCCAGCACCCGCATATCGGGCTGTCCACCCTCACCTACCTGTTCGACGGCGCATTGCAGCATAAGGACAGCCTAGGGTCGGACCAGGTGGTGCAAGCTGGCGATGTCAGCTGGATGACCGCCGGCAGCGCGATTGCCCACATCGAACGCACGCCGGCGCCGCTCAAAACCAAGGGATCCAACCTGCACGGCCTGCAAGTGTGGCTGGCCTCGCCCAAGGATCATGAGAGCGGACCTGGCCATTACAGCCATCACCCCGCGGCAAGCTTGCCGGTGAGTGACAATCTGGGCGTACAGATCCGCTTGATCGCCGGCAGTGGCTTCTGCCTCACATCGCCGGTACCGGTGCTATCGCCCACGTTGTATGCCGAGGTGCAGATGCAGCCGGCCACTACCTTGCTGATCCCGGATGAACACGAGGAACGCGCGGTATACGTGCTGGCGGGTGAAGCTCAGTTGGACGGTGAGCCACTTGAGGTGCACAGCCTGGTGGTATTGCCAGCCGGCCAGGAAATGACGCTGTCTGTCGAGAGCGATTGCCACCTGGTGGTGTTTGGCGGCGCGCCGCTGGATGGGCCGCGCAGGATCAACTGGAATTTTGTCGCGAGCGACCCGGCCAGTATTGATCAGGCCAGGCAGCGCTGGGCCGTAGGGGATTGGCCGACGGTGCCGGGGGAGTCAGAAAGAATTGAGTTGCCTGTGAGATAGCTATCGGGGGCAAGCCGAATCGTCGCACCGCCCCTCCCACATTTTGACTGTGTGAATCCAATCAAGTGTGGGAAGGCGCGTGCCCCCGATCAGGCCGGAACAGACGCTGAAGATTTAGCCCTTGAACACTTCATCCAGCAAGTTGTGCATCGACTGGAAAGCCCGCGCAGCGGTCTTCGCGTCGTACATCATCATGCCCGGCACATTGGCGTGCGGATCGGTGAAAGAATGCACCGCGCCGCCGTAGCTCAGCAGTTGCCAATCCACACCGGCCGCGTTCATTTCATCTTCGAAGGCCGGCAACTGCTCCTTGGGCACCAACGGGTCGCTAGCGCCATGCAACACCAGCACCGAGCCCTTGATGTTCTTGGCATCCGCCGGGTTCGGCGTATCGAGGGTGCCGTGGAACGACACGGCAGCCTTCAACGGCGCACCGGTACGCGCCAGTTCCAACGAGCAGCAACCACCAAAGCAGAAACCGAAGGTCGCCAGCTTCGAGGTATCCACGGCGGCTTCGGCCTGGCCCTGCAACTGCTCCAAGGCTGCCTGCATACGCTTATTCAGCAACGGGCGGTCGTTTTTCAATGGCATCATCGCCGCGCCGGCTTCATCACCATTCGATGGGCGAACCTTTTGCCCATACAGGTCGGCGATCAGCACCACGTAGCCCTTGGCGGCAACGCGCTTGGCGATCTCCTCGGCACCCGCACTCACACCCATCCAGTTCGGCGCCATCAGCAGGCCAGGCAACGGACCTTTGTGGCTGGCATCAAACGCCAGGCGGCTTTCATAAGACTGGCCATCAATCTGATAGACCACGGAACGCACGGTGACTTGGCTCATCATTTTCTCCAGTTGAAGATCACTAGAACGGAAATGGGCTGTAGGAACGAGCTTGCTCGCGCCTCCAAACGAAAAAACCCGCCGAAGCGGGTTTTTCTACAACGGTGTTAAACCGACAGTTCAACCAACAGCTTGTTCAGTCGGCGCACATAGGCGGCCGGGTCTTTCAGGCTGTCGCCAGCGGCCAGGGCCGCCTGGTCGAAGAGGATGTGCGACAGGTCGCCAAACCGCTCCTCGCTCTGCTCGCCGTCGAGTTTCTCGATCAGCGGGTGAGCCGGGTTGAATTCGAAGATCGGCTTGGAATCCGGCACCTTCTGGCCGCTGGCCTCGAGGATCTGGCGCATCTGCATGCCCAGGTCCTGCTCACCAATAGCCAGGATCGCCGGGGAGTCGGTCAGACGGTGGGAGACCCGCACTTCACTGACCGCATCCCCCAAGGACGCCTTGATCCGCTCAACCAGGCCTTCTTTGGCCTTGGCGACTTCTTCGGCTTCTTTCTTCTCTTCTTCAGAGTCCAGGTTACCCAGGTCCAGGTCGCCACGCGCCACATCGACGAAAGATTTGCCGTCGAATTCGTTGAGGTAGCTCATCAGCCACTCATCGATGCGGTCGGTCAGCAGCAGCACTTCGATGCCTTTCTTGCGGAAGACTTCCAGGTGCGGGCTGTTCTTGACCTGAGCGTAGGTTTCGCCAGTCAGGTAGTAGATCTTGTCCTGGCCTTCCTTGGCGCGCGCCAGGTACTCGGCCAGGGACACCACTTGCTCGCCGTCGTCACCCTGGGTGGATGCGAAGCGCAGCAGGCCGGCGATTTTTTCCTTGTTAGCGAAGTCTTCTGCCGGGCCTTCTTTCATGACCTGGCCGAAGTTTTTCCAGAAGCCCTTGTACTGCTCAGGCTCGTTCTTCGCCAGTTTTTCCAGCATGTCGAGCACGCGCTTGGTCAGCGCCGACTTCATGGAGTCGATAATCGGATCTTTCTGCAGGATTTCCCGCGACACGTTCAACGACAGGTCATTGGAGTCGACCACGCCCTTGATAAAGCGCAGGTACAGCGGCAGGAACGACTCCGCCTGGTCCATCACGAACACCCGCTGCACGTAGAGCTTCAGGCCCTTCGGCGCTTCACGCTGGTACAGGTCGAACGGCGCACGGGCCGGCACGTACAGCAGCGAGCTGTATTCCAGCTTGCCTTCAACCTTGTTGTGGCTCCAGCTCAGCGGGTTTTCGTAGTCGTGACCGATGTGCTTGTAGAACTCCTGGTATTCCTCGTCCTTGATCTCGGTACGCGGACGGGTCCACAGCGCGCTGGCGCGGTTGACGGTTTCCCACTCAACCGCTGGCGCTTCTTCGCCTTCGGCAGCAGCCTGCTCTTTCGGCAATTCGATCGGCAGAGCGATGTGGTCGGAGTACTTCTTGATAATGTTGCGCAGGCGCCAGCCATCGGCGAACTCGTCTTCACCGGGCTTGAGGTGCAGCACGATGCGGGTACCGCGGTCAGCCTTGTCGATCGTGGCGATTTCAAACTCGCCCTCGCCTTTCGAAGCCCAATGCACGCCTTCGCTGGCGTCAAGGCCGGCGCGACGGCTGAACACTTCGACCTTGTCGGCGACGATGAAGGCGGAGTAGAAGCCCACGCCGAACTGGCCGATCAGGTGCGAATCTTTCTTCTGGTCGCCCGAGAGGTTTTTCATGAAGTCAGCGGTGCCGGATTTGGCGATGGTCCCCAGGTGGGTAATCGCTTCTTCGCGGCTCATGCCGATACCGTTGTCTTCGAGGGTGACGGTCTTGGCGTCCTTGTCGAAGCTCACACGGATTTTCAGTTCCGCGCCACCTTCCAGCAACTCAGGCTTGGACAGGGCTTCGAAACGTAATTTGTCGACAGCGTCAGAGGCGTTCGAGATCAATTCGCGAAGGAAAATTTCCTTGTTGGAATACAGCGAATGGATCATGAGGTGCAGCAGTTGCTTCACCTCGGTCTGGAAGCCCAGGGTTTCCTTTTGAGTTTCCACACTCATGGTCATCAAACTCCAATTGGATGGCAGTGGCCGCGCCCTAAAGGGTTGGCGGCGGGTTGTCATCAAAGTTGGGGGCTAAGACCAGGATTTCAAGGGCGGGCCACCTCCTCAATCTTGAAATGCGCACGCGCAGTGGCAATCGGTTCCGCTGGGGTGCTTTGCCAGGCGGTGATCGCCACATTGGCCACGCGACGGCCCTGGCGCCATACCTGGCATTTGGCGTAGGTGTCGCGAAACTGCCCGGCGCGCAGGTAATCCAGGGAGAAATCGATAATCTTCGGCAGCCCCGGCGCACCGGTAAACACCAGCAGGTGCAACGCCGCCGACAGTTCCATAAAGCCGGCAATCACGCCACCGTGCAGTGCCGGCAATATGGGGTTACCAATGTTGTCCTGGTTGGCCGGCATGCGGAACAACAATTCATCGCCCAGGCGGGTGCACTCGATGCCGATCAGCCTGGCGTAGGGGATCAGGTCGAGCAGCACCGCGTAGTTACCGCGCTGATGGGCTTGTTCGAGTCGGGTTTTGAACCGGTGCGTCATGCTTTCTCTCCCTGGACAGTGCTGCCCAATCCCTGCGTGCCCTTGAGGCGTTTACCCATGCGCATGAACGTGCCCACCACATGGGCAATGGGCTGCTGGGGGTCGTCCTGATAGGCGAAGCCACGGGTAAAGATCACATCGCTGGTCACCCGGTAGCACTGGGCGAAGCCGTACACCGGCTTGTGCGGTTCGGCCGGATGCATGTAGTCCACACGCAGATCCAGGGTCGGACACACCTCGAATTCCGGCAAGACACACAGGGTGGCCATGCCGCAGGCAGTGTCCATCAACGAGGTCAAGGCGCCGCCATGGATCACCCCGCTCAGGGGGTCTCCGACTATGTGCGGCCCGTAGGGCAGGACCAGCGTCATACCCTCTCCATCTGCGTGATGAACGGTAATACCCAGGACCTGACAATGGCGCAGCGCCGATACAAAGCGTGTGGCACGCGCTAACAGTGGATTTTCGGTCATTCGTTCCAGACTCTTATTAGTGTTGATCCGCGGAGTGGGCGCCACGGGCGAAAGTTCCTTGACGCGCGAGGTTTATATATCTACGCAATAAAAGGAACTAATGCTGGCCCCCCACGTTCGAAAGGCCAGTAGATATCTTCAATAAGGAGAAACACCCCATGCGCAAGACTTTAGCTATTTCCATGATGTTGGCCGCTGCCCTCGGTCTCGCTGCCTGCGATAAAAAATCCGAAGACAAAGCCCAAGATGCCGCCGCGCATTCTGAGCAAGCTCAGAAAGATATGGCCAAAGCTCAGGATAAAGTGAACGACGCTGCGAAAGAAAACGCCGATGCTGCCAAAGCTCAGGCTGAATCGAACGCAGCCGCCGCGAAAGAAGCTGCACCCGCTACCCCTGCCACCGGTTCTTGAGACCGCGGCTTGAATTAGCTTCGCTGCAAAAAGAAAGCCCGCTTAAATAGCGGGCTTTACTTTGTCTGCGGTTCTTTACTCTCAGTATTAATACGCTGATCCAGCCTAAGCCACTTCTTTGAGCGCTTCCGAAGGTGGCGTATCCGTCTGGGTATACACCATCACTTGCAGTACGTCGGAATGAAACTCTCGGCGATACAGCACCAGCACCACCCCGCCGCTCATCAACATGAATAACCACGGGCTGACAAACCACGCCAGCATGGTCATGCCGAAGTAATAAGAACGCAGGCCGAAGTTGAACTGATTGGCTGCCATCGAGATAACCCGTGCCGCTCGCAAGGCAAATGCCTTTCGCTCCTGCTCGGACACATGCCGCTCGCCGATCATCGGTGCCGAACCTACCAGCACCGCTGCAAAGTTGTACTGGCGCATGCACCAACTGAAGGTGAAGAAGGCATAGACGAAGACCAGCGCCAGGCAGAGCAGCTTGATCTCCGACATGCCCTGGGAGGCCTGCTGCACCATGGGGATGTCCGCCAGCAATGACACCGCCCGCTCGGAAGCACCCAGCACCGTGAGAATGCCGGCGAGGATGATCAAGGTGCTGGAGGCGAAAAATGAGGCATTACGCTCCAGATTGCCGATCACGCTGGCGTCGGCGATCCGGTTGTCACGCAGCAGCATGCGGCGCATCCAGTCCTCGCGATACAAATGCAGCACGCTGGCCAGGCACGCGGTGTCTCGGGCTTTCCAGGTGGCATAACGGGTGTAGCCGCCCCAACACAGGATGAACCAGAGGGCAGCAAGCAGGTGGATCTGATTGGCTTCGACGAACGACATGCGGGTCCTATTACAGGGTGAATGATGGCGGAATGCGGTTCAAAGGTGGGATGGGCTTGCCCCCTCCCACACTGATCCAGTTCCAACTTTAGAAGGTGTAGTTTCATAAAGCATAAAAAATGCCCCGTATCGATTGATACGGGGCATTTCTATACCGCATGAAACCCGCGTGTTACGCGATGGCTTCGCTGCGCTTACCCAGCAGGCGATCAATGACGACCGCCACACCCAGCGTCATCACCGACGGCACCAGCCAGGCCAGGCCTTGCTCGCTCAGCGGCAGGTTCGCCAGCGGCGAAGGCATCCAGCCCGCCAGGCCGGCGCCCTTGAGCGCGTCGATGCAGCCAAAGATAAACGACACCAGCATCACCGGCCCGACGATACGGCCCTGCTCCTGCCAGAAGTCTTTGCAGAAGCTCAAGGCCACCAGCACGATGCACGGCGGGTAGATCGCGGTGAGTACCGGGATCGAGAACGCAATCAGCTTGGTCAACCCCAGGTTCGACACGAACAGCGAGAACAGCGCCAGGATCACTACCAGGGTCTTGTAGGACAGCGGCAGGATTTTGCTGAAGTACTCGGCGCAAGCGCACGTCAGGCCGACGGCGGTGACCAGGCACGCGAGCGAAATCAACACCGCCAGGAAACCACTGCCCAGGGAGCCGAAGGTGTGTTGCACATAGGCGTGCAATACAGCTGCGCCATTGGCAGCGCCAGCAGCGACTTCATGGCTGCCCGCCCCGAGGCGGAACAAACTGATGTACACCAGCGCCAAACCTACGCCAGCAATCAACCCGGCAATAATCGCGTAACGGGTGATCAGCTTGGGCGATTCAACACCACGGGAACGGATCGCATTGACGATCACAATGCCAAACACCAGTGCCCCCAGGGTATCCATGGTCAGGTAACCATTGATAAAGCCTTGAGAGAACGGTGCAGCAACGTATTCCGGGGTGGCGACACCCACCTCACCGGCCGGCAGGGCAAACGCGGCAATGCCGAGGATGGCCAGCGCGATGATCTTCAGCGGCGCCAGGAAGCGACCCACGGTGTCCAAGAGCCGGCCTGGGTACAGGGAGACAAAGAACACCACCAGGAAATACACCGAGCTGTAGAGGAACAACGCCAGCGGGCTCTCGCCGGTCAGCGGCGCCAGGCCCACTTCAAAAGACACAGTCGCGGTACGCGGGGTAGCGAACAGCGGCCCTACCGCCAGGTACGCCGCTGCCGCGAGCAGGCCACCGGCGATCTTGCCGATCGGGCTGCTCAATGCATCCATGCCGCCACCGACCTTGGCCAGGGCAATCACGGTGACCACCGGCAAGCCGACCGCAGTGATCAGGAAGCCCAACGCCGCCATCCAGACATGAGGCCCGGACTGCAAACCAACGATAGGCGGGAAAATGATGTTGCCAGCGCCCACGAACAGGGCAAAAGTCATGAAGCCCAACGCCAGGATATCCTGGCTTTTCAACACTTTCATTTGAGGAAATACCACACTACTGAATCGGAATTTAGAGAGGGATTCCCTATGGATGAGGGAAATACGGCCGGCCCTTATGGGGACCGACGGGTCTAGCGCGCGGCTTCCTTTTGGGATGTCGGCGCATAAAGAGGCGGCTAGGGTACAGAATTAGCCTGACGAACGCACTGTTGCGGGGCGTACTGTCCGATAAGCGACACTTTCATGTCGCGTTTTCATACCTAATTTGGCAATACAGGCAAATGAACAAACCCAGAACGCACAAAGGCCACCCGAAGGTGGCCTTTGCCTGGTAAAGCGTCAGTTAAGCGCGAGGCTTATTTGACAGCCCAACCGGTCAGCTCGGCCAGGGCCTTGCCGATGTCTGCCAGCGAACGCACGGTTTTAACGCCTGCGTCTTGCAGTGCAGCGAATTTCTCGTCTGCAGTGCCTTTGCCGCCAGAGATGATTGCGCCAGCATGGCCCATGCGCTTGCCAGCAGGGGCAGTCACACCAGCGATGTAGGAAACAACCGGCTTGGTCACGTGTGCCTTGATGTAGGCAGCCGCTTCTTCTTCAGCCGAACCGCCGATCTCACCGATCATCACGATCGCTTCGGTCTTCGGGTCTTCCTGGAACAATTTCAGGATGTCGATGAAGTTCGAACCTGGAATCGGGTCACCGCCGATGCCGACGCAAGTCGACTGACCGAAACCGGCGTCAGTGGTCTGCTTCACAGCTTCGTAGGTCAGGGTGCCGGAACGGGAAACGATACCGACTTTACCTGGCAAGTGAATGTGACCTGGCATGATGCCGATCTTGCATTCGCCTGGAGTGATCACGCCTGGGCAGTTAGGGCCGATCAGGACTACGCCCAGCTCGTCGCACTTAACTTTAGCGTCCAGCATGTCCAGGGTAGGAATGCCTTCGGTGATGCACACGATCAGCTTGATGCCACCGAATGCCGCTTCCAGGATCGAGTCCTTGCAGAAAGGAGCTGGAACGTAGATCACGCTGGCGGTGGCGCCAGTGGCAGCTACAGCGTCTTTCACGGTGTTGAACACGGGCAGGCCCAGGTGCTCGGTGCCGCCTTTGCCCGGCGTTACGCCGCCAACCATCTTGGTGCCGTATTCGATGGCTTGCTGGGTGTGGAAACTACCTTGCGAACCGGTAATACCCTGGCAGATAACTTTGGTGTCTTTATTGATCAGGACGCTCATTATTTGCCCTCCGCAGCTTTGACAACTTGTTGAGCAGCGTCGGTCAGGCTGGTAGCCGCGATGATGTTCAAACCGCTTTCTGCCAGTACTTTAGCGCCCAGTTCAGCGTTGTTGCCTTCAAGGCGAACAACAACCGGGATTTTAACGCCGACTTCTTTCACTGCACCGATGATGCCTTCGGCAATCATGTCGCAACGAACGATGCCGCCGAAGATGTTGACCAGTACTGCAGCGACGTTGGAGTCGGACAGGATGATCTTGAAGGCTTCGGTTACGCGTTCTTTGGTAGCACCACCGCCTACGTCGAGGAAGTTGGCTGGTTTGCCGCCATGCAGGTTGACGATGTCCATGGTACCCATGGCCAGGCCGGCACCGTTGACCATGCAACCGATGTTACCTTCCAGGGCTACGTAGTTCAGTTCGAACTTGGCAGCGTGCGCTTCGCGCGGATCGTCCTGCGACGGATCGTGGAAAGTCTTCAGCTTAGGCTGACGGTACATGGCGTTGGCGTCGATGTTGATCTTGGCGTCGAGGCAGTGCAGATCGCCGTCAGCCTTGATCACCAGCGGGTTCACTTCCAGCAGGGCCAGATCGTGATCCTGGAACAGTTTGGCCAGACCTACGAAGATCTTGGCGAACTGGGCAACTTGCTTGCCTTCCAGGCCCAGCTGGAAAGCCAGCTCGCGACCCTGGAATGGCTGAGCGCCAACCAGTGGATCGATCGTGGCTTTCAGAATTTTTTCTGGGGTTTCGTGAGCGATCTTCTCGATGTCCACGCCACCTTCGGTGGAAGCCATGAACACGATGCGACGGCTCGAACGGTCAACGACAGCGCCCAGGTACAGCTCTTTAGCGATATCAGTGCACGATTCAACCAGGATCTTGGTGACTGGCTGGCCATTGGCATCAGTCTGGTAAGTCACCAGACGCTTGCCCAGCCACTGCTGTGCGAAGGCCTTGGCGTCTTCTTTGCTGCGAACCAGCTTAACGCCGCCCGCTTTACCGCGACCACCAGCGTGGACCTGGGCTTTGACAACCCATTCAGTGCCGCCGATTTTGTCGCAAGCTTCTGCTGCTGCTTCCGGGGTGTCTACTGCGTAGCCCTTGGAAACTGGCAGGCCGTATTCAGCGAACAGCTGCTTACCCTGATACTCGTGAAGATTCATGCTTTTTACCGTCTTCGTTAGGTACTGCGCATTCGGCGCTGCGCTCATTATGAGTGCCGCGCCACCTGTGACTGCTGCTTACGCAACTTGCCGGACTTGGGCCCGGTCAAGCTGCGCAAGACTGCGTCCAGCGGATATTCCGCGGTGAGTCTTGCGCGCAAGGCTCACGACGGGCAACCGCCGTGGTTTCTTATTATCTCGTTCAGCGCTTCTTCTTGTTGGCGATGTGGATGGCATGGCCATTCACTGCCAGCGCGGCTTCGTGCAACGCTTCGGACAGGGTCGGATGGGAGAAGACCATCATGCCGATGTCCTCGGCACTGGTGCCGAATTCCATACCGATTGCGCCCTGCTGAACCAGCTCTGCTGCGCCTGGGCCAATCACGTGGACGCCCAATACGCGGTCAGTCTTGGCATCAGCGATGACTTTGACAAAACCACCGGTGTCGTTGGCTGCCATGGCACGGCCAGAAGCGGCAAACGGGAAGGTGCCGACGTTAACTTCAACGCCTTCAGCTTTCAACTGCTGTTCGTTCTTGCCGACCCATGCAATTTCCGGGTGGGTGTAGATAACCGATGGGATCAGGTCGTAGTTCATCTGGGTTTTATGGCCCTTGATGCGCTCGACAACCATGATGCCTTCTTCGGAAGCCTTGTGCGCGAGCATCATGCCGCGAACCACGTCGCCAATGGCGTAGACGCCAGGAACGGTGGTAGCGCAGTGATCGTCAACGTGGATGAAGCCACGCTCGTCGATGTTCACGCCGCTGTCGGAAGCCAGCAGGTCGGTGGTCACTGGACGGCGACCCACGGCGACGATCAGCTTGTCGAACGTGATGGTCTGTTCGCCATCCTTGTCGGTGTAGGTCACAACGACTTCTTCGCCGTTAACCTTCGAGCCGGTCACGCGAGCGCCCAGCTTGATGTCCAGACCTTGCTTGGTCAGGGTTTTCAGCGCTTCCTTGGACACCGCGGTATCGGCGGCCAGCAGGAACGTGTCCAGGGCTTCGAGCACGGTGACCTGGGAACCCAGGCGGGACCAGACGGAACCCAGCTCCAGGCCGATCACGCCAGCGCCGATCACGCCCAGGCGCTTAGGCACGGCTTGGAATTCCAGGGCGCCAGTCGAATCAACGATGACTTTCTGGTCAACAGGTGCCGGTGGAATGTCGATTGGACGCGAACCTGGCGCCAGGATCACGTTCTCGGCTTCGATGATTTCTACCGAACCATCTGGCTTGGTGATTTCAACTTTCTTGCCGGCCAGCAGTTTGCCGTGGCCTTGCAGGGAAGTGACGCCGTTGGCCTTGAACAGGGTCGCAACGCCAGAGGTCAGGCCTTTGACGATGTTGGCTTTACGGCCGACCATCGCGGGTACGTCCATGGTCACGCCAGCGTGGTTGATGCCGTGGATGGCAAAACCGCTTTGCGCTTCGTGGAATTTCCAGGAGCTGTCCAGCAGCGCCTTGGAAGGAATGCAACCAACGTTCAGGCAGGTACCGCCCAATGCCAGTTTGCCTTCCTTGTCGGTGTATTTTTCGATGCAAGCAGTCGAGAGGCCCAATTGTGCGGCCTTGATGGCGGCAACATAGCCGCCAGGGCCTGCACCAATCACTACAACGTCAAATTTCTGCGACATGAAAATAGTTCCTCTATTTAGCAGCAAGCTTTCAAGCCGCAAGCCCCAAGCCCGGCTGCCTTCTCCGGCAGCCTGTCACTCGAGGCCTGCAGCTGCTTCTATCAGATATCCAGCAGCAGACGAGCCGGGTCTTCCAGCAGGTTCTTGATGGTCACCAGGAAAGTCACGGCTTCTTTACCATCGATCAGGCGGTGATCGTACGACAGCGCCAGGTACATCATTGGGCGGATCACGACTTGGCCGTTGATGGCCATCGGACGCTGGATGATGTTGTGCATGCCCAGGATTGCGGCTTGTGGCGGGTTGACGATCGGTGTCGACATCATCGAACCGAAGGTACCACCGTTGGTGATGGTGAAGGTACCACCGGTCATCTCGTCGATGGTCAGCTTGCCGTCACGGGCCTTCTTGCCGAAGCCGGCGATGCCGCCTTCGATTTCAGCCAGGCTCATCAGCTCGGCGTTACGCAGAACCGGAACCACCAGGCCACGGTCGCTGGACACGGCAACGCCGATGTCTGCATAGCCGTGGTAGACGATGTCGCTGCCGTCGATGGAAGCGTTGACTGCCGGGAAGCGCTTCAGCGCCTCGGTGGCCGCTTTCACGAAGAACGACATGAAGCCCAGGCGCACGCCGTTGTGGGACTTCTCGAACAGGTCCTTGTACTTCGAACGCAGGGCCATGACTTCGGTCATGTCGACTTCGTTGAACGTGGTCAGCATCGCCATGTTCGACTGGGCTTCAACCAGGCGCTTGGCCACGGTGGCACGCACGCGGGTCATCGGTACGCGCTTCTCGGTGCGGTCGCCGGCAGCGAACACAGGCGCAGCGGCAGCTGGGGCAGCAGCCTTGGCAGGCGCGGCAGCCGGAGCGTTTTTCTTGGCTTCAACCGCAGCAACCACATCTTCCTTGGTCACACGGCCGTCTTTGCCAGTGCCTTTGATGGAAGCCAGGTTGATGCCGTTTTCTTCCGCCAGCTGGCGCGCAGCCGGGGCAGCGATTGGGTCTTCACCACCAGCAGCCGGTGCGGCAGCTGGAGCCGAAGCAGCGACAGCCGGTGCAGCGGCGGCTGGAGCGGCGGCAGCACTGCCCTCTTCGATCGAGCCCAGGACCTGGTTGGACAGGACGGTGTCGCCCTCGTTGGCAACGATTGCGCCCAGGACGCCGTCGGCTTCGGCCAACACTTCCAGTACGACTTTGTCAGTCTCGATGTCGACGATCAGGTCGTCACGCTTGACGGCCTCGCCCGGTTTCTTGTGCCAGGTGGCAACGGTGCCATCGGCAACCGATTCCGGGAATGACGGGGCTTTGATTTCGATAGCCATTATCTGTGGGTCCTTAAAATTCGGTTTCAGTCAGCGCGAAGGCGTTAAACAGTGAAAGCATCTTGCAGCAGTTTTTCCTGCTGCTCGGCGTGCATCGACGCATAACCACAAGCAGGTGCAGCAGAAGCATCACGACCGGCATACTCCAGGCCCAGGGCCTTGTTGTGGTTACCGATGCTGCGACGCAGGTGATGCTGGCTGCTGTACCACGCGCCCTGGTTCATCGGTTCTTCCTGACACCACACGACATTCGTGAGGTTGGTGTAAGGCGCGATGATCTCCATCAGGTCATCTTCCGGGAACGGGTAAAGCTGCTCGATACGCACGATGGCGATGTCTTCGCGGCCTTCGGCACGGCGTTTTTCCAGCAGATCGTAGTAGACCTTGCCGCTGCACAGGATCAGGCGAGTGACCTTGGCGGCGTCCAGCGTATCGATTTCTGGAATCACGGTCTGGAACGAACCATCCGCCAGATCTTCCAGGGTCGAGATGGCCAATTTGTGACGCAGCAGCGATTTCGGGGTCAGCACTACCAGCGGCTTGCGCAACGGGCGGATCACCTGGCGACGCAGCAAGTGGTAGATCTGCGCCGGGGTGGTCGGCACGCACACCTGGATGTTGTGCTCGGCGCACAGCTGCAGGTAACGCTCCAGACGGGCCGAGGAGTGCTCCGGGCCCTGACCTTCATAACCATGTGGCAGCAGCATGGTCAGACCGCACAGACGGCCCCACTTGTGCTCACCGCTGGTGATGAACTGGTCGATCACCACTTGTGCGCCGTTGGCGAAGTCGCCGAACTGGGCTTCCCAGATCACCAGCGCGTTAGGCGTAGTGGTCGAGTAACCGTATTCGAACGCCAGTACGGCTTCTTCGGACAGGAACGAATCGTACAGGTCGAAACGTGGCTGGCCTTCGTACAGGTTCTGCAACGGGATGTAGGTGCCCGCGTCTTTCTGGTTGTGCAATACCGCGTGACGGTGCGAGAACGTACCACGGCCGATGTCCTGGCCGGTCATGCGGATCGGGTGACCTTCGAACGCCAGGGTCGCGTACGCCATGGTTTCGGCATAACCCCAGTTGATCGGCAGGCCGCCGGCTTGCATCTTCTGACGGTCTTCGTAGATCTTCGCAACTTGGCGCTGTACCACGAAGCCATCCGGGATTTCCAGCAGCTTGGCGGACAGTTCCTGCAGGGTCTTCAGATCGAACGAGGTGTCGTGACGCGCCGTCCAGGTGTGACCCAGGTACGGACGCCAATCAACGAACAGCTCTTTGTTCGGCTCTTTGACCAGGCTTTTTACTACATGCAGACCATTGTCCAGCGCGTTGCGGTATTCATCGATCTTCGCCTGAACACGCGCATCATCAACGATACCGGCCTTGATCAGGCTTTCGGCATACAGCTCACGGGTGGTGCGCTGCTTGGTGATCTGCTGGTACATCAACGGCTGGGTGCCGCTTGGTTCATCGGCTTCGTTGTGACCGCGACGGCGGTAGCAAACCAGGTCGATCACCACGTCACGCTTGAACTGCATGCGGTAGTCGACAGCCAGTTGGGTCACGAACAGCACGGCTTCCGGATCATCACCATTCACATGGAGGATCGGCGCCTGGATCATCTTGGCAACGTCGGTGGCGTACTCGGTGGAACGCGCGTCCAACGGGTTGCTGATGGTGAAGCCCACCTGGTTGTTGATGACGATGTGAACGGTGCCGCCGGTCTTGAAGCCGCGAGTCTGCGACATCTGGAAGGTTTCCAGGACCACGCCTTGACCGGCGAATGCCGCGTCACCGTGGATGGAAATCGGCAGGACCTTTTCACCGGTGGAATCGTTACGACGATCCTGGCGAGCACGGACCGAACCCTCGACCACTGGAGAAACGATTTCCAGGTGGGATGGGTTGAAGGCCATGGCCAGGTGAACTTCACCGCCGGTGGTCATCACGTTGGACGAGAAGCCCTGGTGGTATTTAACGTCACCGGAACCCAGCTCGACCTTCTTCTTGCCTTCGAACTCGTCGAACAGCTCGCGCGGGTTCTTGCCAAAGGTGTTGACCAGCACGTTCAAGCGGCCACGGTGGGCCATGCCGATCACGATTTCCTTGGTGCCGTAGGAACCGGAACGCTGGATCAGCTCATCGAGCATCGGAATCAGGCTCTCGCCGCCTTCCAGGCCGAAACGCTTGGTGCCCGGGTATTTGGTGCCCAGGTATTTTTCGAGACCTTCGGCTGCGGTCACACGCTCAAGCAGGTGGCTGCGCACATCGGCGGACAACACCGGACGGCCACGCACGCCTTCGAGGCGGTGCTGGAACCAGTGGCGCTGTTCGGAATCGGTGATGTGCGTAAACTCAGCGCCGATGGTGCGGCAATATGTCTGCTGCAACGCTTCGTGAATTTCGCGTAGGCTCGCTTCCTCTTTGCCGATGAACAGGTCGCCGGCACGGAAGGTCGTATCAAGATCGGCATTGGTCAAGCCGTAATGATTGATCGACAGGTCTGCAGGTGCAGGACGCTTCCAGAGCCCCAGCGGGTCGAGCTGGGCCGCCTGGTGGCCACGCATACGGTAGGCCTGGATCAGTCGCAGTACTTCAACTTGCTTCTTCTCGTGCTCACTGCTCACGCTTGCGGCGGAAACCGGCTGGGCGCGGCGCTGGTTCTTTGCCAGCAGCACGAACTGATCGCGAATTGTTGCGTGCGATACATCGGTGGCAGCGTTGCCGTCTGAAGACAACGTCTGAAATTTGGTGCGCCATTCTTCTGGCACAGCGTTAGGGTCGTGCAGGTAGAGCTCATAAAGCTCTTCCACATAGGCAGCGTTACCACCTGAAAGATAGCCGCTGTTCCACATGCGCTGCATCACGCTTTCTTGCATGCTTGGTCACCCTCGATTTGGGGACACCACCGGCGAAAACACCGAGTTTGCTTGCAAAAGGCCAAGTGCAGCGACCAAAACAAGCCACTTAGGATCACGCTGATAGTTCGGGTACCAACCCGAATGCCCCTGCTTGTCTCATTTCTTCAAAATAAGAGCCGCGGCTTTGTAAGTCGCTGCTCAAGTTAAAACTACGGCGCCGGTTGAAGCCTGCGCCGCAGCATTTACGGGCACAACGGTCCTGCTTTGCTACAACGTCAGTTACACGCCGCTTTGCAGCAACATGTTACGGATGTGACCAATGGCTTTAGTCGGGTTCAAGCCTTTGGGACATACGTTGACGCAGTTCATGATCCCGCGGCAGCGGAATACGCTGAACGGGTCATCCAGTGAAGCCAGACGCTCGGCAGTCTTGGTGTCACGGCTGTCTGCCAGGAAGCGGTACGCTTGCAGCAGAGCGGCTGGGCCCAGGAACTTGTCCGGGTTCCACCAGAAGGATGGGCACGACGTCGAGCAGCAAGCGCACAGGATGCACTCGTACAGGCCATCGAGCTTTTCACGCTCTTCCGGGGACTGCAGACGTTCGATGGCCGGAGCCGGCGTGTCGTTCTGCAGGAATGGCTTAACTTTCTCGTATTGCTTGTAGAAGATGCTCATATCGACGACCAGGTCACGGATAACCGGCAAACCTGGCAGTGGACGAACAATCAGCTTGTTGCCTTTAACAACGGCGGACAGCGGCGTGATGCACGCCAGGCCGTTCTTGCCGTTGATGTTCATGCCGTCGGACCCGCACACACCTTCACGGCAAGAGCGACGATAGGAGAAACCTTCGTCCTGCTCTTTGATCAGGGCCAATACATCCAGCACCATCAGGTCTTTACCACCGGTATCGACCTGGAACTCCTGCATGAACGGCGCAGCGTCCTGATCAGGGTTGTAGCGATAAACACTGACTTTCAACATGGCAGCCACCCTTAGTAAGTCCGAATCTTCGGTTCAAACGTCGGAACCGTCTTCGGCGAGAAGTTCACGGCACGCTTGGCAACGCGCTTTTCACCCGGGAAGTACAGGGTGTGGCACAGCCAGTTCTCGTCGTCGCGATCTTCATAGTCTTCACGAGCGTGAGCACCACGGGATTCCTTACGAACCTCAGCGGCAATCGCAGTCGCTTCGGCCACTTCCAGCAGGTTTTGCAGCTCAAGGGCTTCGATACGAGCGGTGTTGAACGCCTGGCTCTTATCGTTGATCTTGACGTTGGCGATACGCTTGCGCAGGTCAGCCAACTGGGCAATCCCCTTCTGCATGTATTCGCCAGTACGGAATACACCGAAGTAGTTCTGCATGCAGCTTTGCAGCTCGCGACGCAGGGTAGCCACGTCCTCGCCATCAGTACGCTCGTTCAGAGCGGTCAGACGTGCCAGGGCCGCTTCGATGTTGGCGTCGGTAGCGTCATCGTATTCGATGCCGTCGGTCAGCGCCTTTTCCAGGTGCAGGCCAGCAGCACGACCGAATACCACCAGGTCGAGCAGCGAGTTGCCGCCCAGGCGGTTGGCGCCGTGAACCGATACGCAAGCCACTTCGCCCACGGCGAACAGACCATGGATGATCTCGTCCACACCGTCTGCGTTCTGGGTGATCGCCTGGCCATGAATGTTGGTCGGAACACCGCCCATCATATAGTGGCAAGTCGGAACGACCGGAACCGGGGCAACGACCGGGTCAACGTGCGCGAAGGTCTTGGACAGCTCGCAAATACCGGGCAGGCGGCTGTGCAGCACTTCTTCGCCAAGGTGATCGAGCTTGAGCAGCACGTGGTCGCCATTCGGGCCACAGCCGTTACCGGCAATGATTTCCTTGACCATCGAACGGGCTACAACGTCACGACCGGCAAGGTCTTTCGCGTTCGGAGCATAGCGCTCCATGAAACGCTCGCCGTTCTTGTTGATCAGGTAGCCACCTTCACCACGGCAACCTTCGGTAACCAGTACACCAGCGCCGGCAATACCGGTCGGGTGGAACTGCCACATTTCGATGTCCTGTACCGGCACGCCGGCACGCAGTGCCATGCCGACGCCGTCACCGGTGTTGATCAGGGCATTGGTAGTCGAAGCGTAGATACGACCTGCACCACCGGTCGCCAGAACAGTCGCCTTGGCGCGGATATAGGTGGTTTCACCGGTTTCGATGCAGATGGCAATCACGCCGACGAATGCGCCGTCCTGGTTTTTCACCAGGTCAACCGCGTAGTACTCGTTCAGGAACGTGGTGCCGGCTTTCAGGTTGCCCTGATAAAGGGTGTGCAGCAACGCGTGACCGGTACGGTCGGAGGCGGCGCATGTACGGGCAGCCTGGCCGCCTTTACCGTAATCCTTCGACTGGCCGCCGAATGGACGCTGGTAGATACGGCCTTGCTCGGTACGGGAGAACGGCAGGCCCATGTGGTCCAGCTCGAACACCGCGGCCGGGCCTTCCTGACACATGTATTCGATAGCGTCCTGGTCACCGATGTAGTCGGAACCCTTGACGGTATCGTACATGTGCCAGCGCCAGTCATCGTTCGGGTCGGCAGACGCGATGGCGCAGGTGATGCCACCCTGGGCCGATACGGTATGGGAACGCGTCGGGAACACCTTGGTGATCACGGCAGTCTTGTGACCACCCTGAGCCAGCTGCAGCGCTGCGCGCATGCCAGCACCGCCACCACCAATAATGATGGCGTCGAAGGAAATAGTTGGAATGTTAGCCATGGATCAGATACCCCAAAGAATCTGCACACCCCAGACGAAGTAAGCGAACATCGCGACGCCGCATACTGCCTGGAAGAGAAACCGTACTGCGGTCGCGGGCTTGCCCAGCGCCATCGGCGTCAGGTAGTCGGTCGCGATGGTCCACATGCCGACCCAGGCGTGAGCGCCCAGGGCTACAAGGGCCAGCAGACTGAAGATTCGCATCGCATTGTGGGAAAACAACCCGTGCCATTGCTCATAGCCAATGCCCGGGTTTGCGACGAGGTATCCGATCAGGAAAATGAAATAAGCCGCGAGAACGACCGCAGACACACGCTGTGCCATCCAGTCATAGAGGCCCGAACGCGACAGATTCGTTACGCTGGTTACCATATCCAAACTCCTGCCAGAACGATCAGCACCACGGAAATGGCGATGACGATTTTCGAGCCGCGGCGGCCGCCTTCCAGCGTCTCACCGATGCCCATATCCATAATCAAGTGGCGCACGCCGGCTACCAGGTGATAAAGCAGAGCGGACAGGAGGCCCCATGCTACGAACTTGGCCAGAGGGCTGGTCAAGCATGCCTTCACCTCGGCATAACCTTCCTCGGAACCCAGGGATTTGCTCAATGCATAAAGCATGATGCCCAGGCCCAGGAACAGGATGATGCCGGAAACACGGTGCAGGAACGACGTAACGCCGGTGATGGGGAGTTTGATGGTCCTTAGGTCAAGGTTTACAGGTCGTTGGCTATTCTTCACGGCTTTTTTTCACACTGAAGAGCCCCTAACAATCAGGGCAAAGTTGTAGGGGAGTGCACTGGTCAGGTAAGCACCACCCAGGGAGTGCGACCCCCAATGAAAGCAAGCCCAAAAGCCCTTGGCGGTCGGTGGCCGAGTATAGACAGTTAGGTTACTAATGACAACGCGCGCACCTCACCCTAATAGCGGATTGCGCTGGAGGGATAAAAGGCGTAAATGGCAGTCAATTTCGAGGAAAAAGTACGGTTAAAGCCTTCTGGAGCAAGACTTTAGGCAAATTGACATCTGAATTTATCTCACTATAGTGGTGCGGGCCCTGCGTGGGGGGTCTGTCTGATGATTTGAAGCATAAATAGGAGGCCACATGGCTGACAAAAAAGCGCAGTTGATCATCGAGGGCGCAGCCCCCGTCGAGCTGCCCATTTTAACCGGCACCGTTGGTCCCGATGTTATCGACGTACGGGGCCTGACGGCCACGGGCCGTTTCACTTTCGACCCAGGCTTCATGTCGACCGCCTCTTGCGAGTCGAAGATCACCTATATCGATGGCGATAATGGCATTTTGCTGCACCGGGGCTACCCGATCGAGCAACTGGCTGAAAAATCGGACTACCTGGAAACCTGCTACCTGCTGCTAAATGGCGAACTGCCAACAGCCGAGCAAAAAGCCCAGTTCGTCAGCACCGTCAAGAACCACACCATGGTTCACGAGCAGTTGAAGACCTTCTTCAACGGCTTCCGCCGCGACGCCCACCCGATGGCCGTCATGTGCGGTGTGGTTGGCGCCCTGTCTGCCTTCTATCACGACTCCCTCGACATCAATAACCCGCAGCATCGCGAAATTTCCGCGATCCGCCTGGTTGCCAAGATGCCGACCCTGGCCGCAATGGTTTACAAGTACTCCATGGGGCAACCCATGATGTACCCGCGCAACGACCTGACGTACGCGGAAAACTTCCTGCACATGATGTTCAACACCCCGTGCGAGATCAAACCGATCAGCCCGGTACTCGCCAAGGCAATGGACCGGATCTTCATCCTCCACGCCGACCACGAGCAGAACGCCTCCACCTCTACCGTGCGCCTGGCGGGCTCTTCGGGTGCCAACCCGTTCGCCTGTATTGCCGCCGGTATCGCCGCACTGTGGGGCCCTGCCCACGGCGGTGCAAACGAAGCCGTACTGACCATGCTCGATGAAATCGGCGATGTCTCGAACATCGACAAGTTCATCGCCAAGGCCAAGGACAAGAACGATCCGTTCAAGTTGATGGGCTTCGGTCACCGGGTCTACAAGAACCGCGACCCACGCGCCACCGTCATGAAGCAGACCTGCGACGAAGTGCTGAAGGAACTGGGCATCAACAACGATCCGCAACTCGAACTGGCCATGCGCCTGGAAGAGATCGCCCTGACCGACCCGTACTTCATCGAACGCTCGCTGTACCCGAACGTCGACTTCTACTCGGGGATCATCCTCAAGGCGATCGGCATTCCAACCAGCATGTTCACCGTGATCTTCGCCCTGGCGCGGACCGTGGGCTGGATCTCCCACTGGAAAGAAATGCTCTCCAGCCCGTACAAGATTGGCCGCCCGCGCCAGCTGTACACCGGCTACGAGTCGCGTGACATCACCAAGCTGGAAGATCGCAAGTAAGCATTAACGGCTTGTTTGTAATGAGAACGGCCTCCCTCAGTGGAGGCCGTTTTTGTTTGTGTCGCCTGATCTACCGCCATCGGGGGCAAGCCCCCTCCCACATTGAACTGTATTCCAAATGTTGTACTCGGTTAACGGTGAGAGGGGGCTTGCCCCCGATGACATTAGTACAGACAACACGGAACCCCAGACAAAAAAATGCCCCGGCCTTTCGACCGGGGCATTTCCTTATCCAGCTACTACCTTAGTGAGAAACCGCCCCACTCGCCCCCAGGCCAGTCTGCGAACGCACAAACTGCGGGAAGTACAGCGCACGTTCCTTGACTGCCGCCGCCGACTTGTCGGTGATGGAGAAGAACCAGATACCGATGAACGCAATGATCATCGAGAACAACGCCGGATATTCGTACGGGAAGATCGCTTTCTCATGGTGCAGGATCGAGACCCAAATGGTTGGCCCCAGGATCATCAGGCCCACCGCGCTGACCAGGCCCAACCAACCGCCGATCATCGCGCCACGGGTGGTGAGATTCTTCCAGTACATGGAAAGCAGCAGCACCGGGAAGTTACAGCTGGCGGCGATGGAGAACGCCAGGCCGACCATGAACGCAATGTTCTGGCTTTCGAACAGGATACCCAGGCCGATAGCCAGCACCGCCAGGGCGATGGTGGTGATCTTCGAGACGCGGATCTCGTCCTTCTCGTTGACCCTGCCTTTCCTGATCACGCTGGCGTACAGGTCATGGGACACCGCCGAGGCACCCGCGAGGGTCAAGCCGGCTACCACTGCCAGGATGGTGGCAAACGCCACGGCCGAGATGAAGCCCAGGAAGATACTGCCGCCCACCGCATTGGCCAGGTGCACCGCCGCCATGTTGTTACCGCCCAGCAAGGCACCTGCCGCATCCTTGAACGCCGGGTTGGTACTGACCAGCAGGATCGCGCCGAAGCCGATGATGAAGGTCAGGATGTAGAAGTAGCCGATAAAGCCAGTGGCATACAGCACGCTCTTA
This sequence comes from Pseudomonas sp. FG86, assembly GCF_057808775.1. Lineage (NCBI taxonomy): Bacteria > Pseudomonadati > Pseudomonadota > Gammaproteobacteria > Pseudomonadales > Pseudomonadaceae > Pseudomonas > Pseudomonas sp. FG86. Next base: position 49,279 of record NZ_JBMDIS010000015.1, read on the forward strand.
CGCGCTTCCTTGGCATCGCTCACCGTGAAGAAGCGCATCAGGATGTGCGGCAGGCCGGCAGTACCGAACATCAGCGCCAGGCCCAGGGACAATGCCGAGATCGGGTCTTTCACCAAACCGCCGGGGCTCATGATCGCCTCACCTTTAGGGTGAACCTTGATCGCCTCGGAAAACAGCATGTTGAAGTCGAAGTTGACGTGCTTCATCACCATCAGCGCCATGAACGAGGCACCGGACAACAGCAGCACGGCCTTGATGATCTGCACCCAGGTGGTTGCCAGCATGCCGCCGAACAGCACGTACATGCACATCAGGATACCCACCAGGATCACCGCCACATGGTAATCCAGGCCGAACAGCAGTTGGATCAGCTTGCCCGCGCCAACCATCTGCGCAATCAGGTAGAACGCAACCACCACCAGCGAGCCACATGCCGACAGGCTGCGGATCTGGGTTTGCCCGAGGCGGTAGGACGCCACGTCGGCAAACGTGTATTTGCCCAGGTTACGCAGGCGCTCGGCGATCAGGAACAAAATGATCGGCCAGCCCACCAGGAAGCCGATCGAGTAGATCAGGCCATCGTAGCCGGAGGTGTAGACCAGTGCGGAAATCCCCAGGAAGGACGCGGCCGACATATAGTCGCCGGCAATCGCCAGGCCGTTCTGGAAACCGGTGATCTTGCCGCCGGCCGCGTAGTAGTCGGCCGCCGACTTGTTGCGCTTGGATGCCCAATAGGTAATGCACAATGTCGCGCCGACAAAGGCCACGAACATCAGGATCGCTGGAATATTCAGCGGTTGTTTGTGCACTTCACCGGTCAATGCATCCGCCGCCCAGACAGCGGGCGCGAAGACCGAAGCGCCGAATACAGCCAATAGACGACGGATCATTGCGCAGCCTCCTTGAGAATCGCATTGTTCAGGTCGTCGAATTCGCCGTTGGCGCGTCGCACGTAGATGCCGGTGAGCACAAAGGCCGAGACAATCAGCCCGACACCGATGGGGATTCCCCAGGTGATGGATGAACCGGGGCTGAGTTTAGCGCCCAGTATTTGCGGCCCGTAGGCGATCAACAGGATGAATCCGGAGTAAAGCCCTAGCATGATCGCCGAGAGAATCCAGGCGAACCTTTCCCTTTTTCTCACCAGCTCCTTGAAGCGCGGGCTGTTTTGAATCGAGAGGTAAATGCTGTCGTTCATTGTTTTTATCCTCGCAGCACAGCTTTTTTATTATTGGAACGTATCCACTGTATGCGGCTGCCGTAGAGGTTCCAGACGACCTTAGTCTTAGATCGAGTGTAGCGAGGGATCGGGAGAATGCAGGAGGATTTGCAGGGGATGAAATTAATGTGGGAGGGGGCTTGCCCCGATGACAGTGTGTCAGCCAGCACATCGATAGCTGACAGATTGCCATCGGGGGCAAGCCCTCCCACAAGGGTATATCAGGGTCTGTTACTTACCGATCCACTCGGCTACACGCTCAGGGTGCTTTGCAACCCAATCCTTGGCCGCTGCATCAGGCTTGGCGCCCTCTTGAATGGCCAGCATGACTTCGCCGATTTCGTCCTTGGAGGCCCACTGGAATTTCTTCAGGAAGGCCGCGACTTCCGGCGCTTTCTTCTCCAGGCCCTTGCTGCCGATGCTGTTGACGGTTTCAGCAGCACCATAAATCCCTTTTGGATCGTCCAGGAAACGCAGTTTCCACTTGGCGAACATCCAGTGTGGCACCCAACCGGTGACCGCGATGGATTCCTGCTTGTCTTCGGCACGGGTCAGTTCGGCGATCATTGCGGCGCCGGAGCTGGCTTGCAGCTTGTAGTCCAGGCCATAAGCCTTGATGGCTTCGTCGGTCTTGAGCATCACGCCTGAACCGGCGTCAATCCCAACGATTTTGTTCTTGAAGGTGGTATCGGTCTTGAGGTCTTCGATGGACTTGGCCTTGACGTACTCCGGCACGATCAGGCCGATCTTCGCATCCTTGAAGTTGGGGCCGTAGTCGACCACTTTGTCCTTGTTCTTGGCCCAGTACTCACCGTGCGTCACGGGCAGCCAGGCGGAGAGCATGGCGTCGAGCTTGCCGGTGGCCACACCCTGCCACATGATCCCGGTGGCGACCGCTTGCAGTTTCACGTCATAACCGAGCTTTTCCTTGATCACCTCTGCCGCCACATGGGTGGTGGCAACGCTGTCGGACCAGCCGTCCACGTAGCCGATGCTCAGGGTCTTGCTGTCGGCGCTGGCCAGTGTGGAGCCCATCGCAACTACCAGAGTGGCAGCTGCGCCCAAGAGTCGTCGCATCTTCATAGTACTTCCCCGAAAGTGCTGCGCCCGACGGATGCCGAGCGACGTCAACCTGTTGTTATGTGGTGCACCGCGCCCCCTTCACGCGCATCGATTCGGCTGTTGCGACATCAGTGGAGTGCTGACACTTCGATCATCAACCTGCGCCAATCTTCGACCTGCTCTGTCCGCGACCTCAGGTAAGCAAGAAACGACATCACATCGCCAGCAAGTCATTTTGTAGGACATAGCGCCACAATCCCGCCCGAACTTTGCATGTCAAAATTATGCTGCTGCACTGGGACGGGCTAAATCCGGGTAAGATGCGCGCCTTTGCTCCCCCAGATAAGCCGACCATGCCCGCCAATGCCCGCTTCCCTGCCCTGCCCTATTGCTTCGCCCTGATCCTTGCCGTGCTTGCCCTTGTCGGCTACTGGTATGGCCTCGGCCGGCCGGTGGTCCTGCCGGACGTCGCCAGCGCCAGCCACAAGCTGCAATGTGCGTCCTACACGCCATTCGACAAGGACCAATCGCCGTTCGACCAGCCGTTCACGCTGCGCCCCGAGCGCATGGACGCCGACCTGGCCCTGCTCGCCACCCGCTTCGAATGCATCCGCACCTATTCCATGACCGGCCTGGAAGCCTTGCCGGACCTGGCGCGCAAGCATGGGTTGAAGTTGATGATCGGCGCCTGGGTCAACAGCAACCCCGTCGACACCGAGAAAGAAGTCGACGCCCTGATCGCCTCGGCCAATGCCAACGCCGACGTGGTGACCTCGGTGATCGTCGGCAACGAAACCCTGCTGCGCAAGGAAGTCACCGCCGCGCAGTTGGTGAAGCTGATCCATAAAGTCAAAAGCCAGATCAAGCAGCCGGTCACCTACGCCGATGTCTGGGAGTTCTGGCTGCAACACCCGGAAATCGCCCCGGCGGTGGATTTCCTGACCATTCACCTGCTGCCGTACTGGGAAGATGACCCGTCGGGCATCGACCAGGCGCTCAAGCATGTAGGGGATGTGCGCCAGACCTTCGGCAATAAGTTCGCCCCCAAGGACGTGATGATCGGCGAGACCGGCTGGCCGAGCGAGGGTCGCCAGCGCGAAACCGCCGTGCCGAGCCGAGTCAATGAAGCCAAGTTCATGCGTGGTTTTGTCGCCATGGCTGAGGCCAACGGCTGGCGCTACAACCTGATCGAAGCCTTCGACCAACCGTGGAAGCGCGCCAGCGAAGGCGCCGTAGGCGGTTACTGGGGCCTGTTCGATGCGGATCGCCAGGACAAGGGCATCCTTGCTGGCCCGGTGACCAATGTGCCGTACTGGCCACTATGGCTGGGCATGGGCGGGCTTATCCTGCTGGGTACCCTGGTGCTCGGTGGCCGCGTCCGCAGCACCTGCGCTGCCTGGTTGTTGCCGCTGCTGGGGGGCGTCGCGGCCTGTTCTATCGGCACCTGGGCCGAACTCACCCGCGTGACCGCACGCTTTAATGATGAGTGGGTATGGGCCGGCTTGCTGGTGGCGCTGAACCTGCTGGTGCTGGCCCATGCCGCCCTGGCCCTGAGTACTCGCCATGGTTGGCGCGCGCGCGCCTTCGACTGGCTGGAGCAGCGCGCCGGTTGGCTGGTGGCGATGGCCGGGTTCGCGGGCGCGGTAATGATGCTGGCGCTGGTGTTCGACCCCCGTTATCGCAGCTTCCCAAGTGCCGCGCTGGTACTGCCCGCCTTGGTCTATCTGGTTCGCCCGGTGACCGGGCCGCGCCGGGAAATTGCCCTGCTGACCTTTATCATCGGTGCCGGCATTGCGCCGCAACTGTACCGCGAAGGGCTGTTCAACCAGCAGGCATGGGCTTGGGCGCTGGTCAGCGTGTTGATGGTTGTGACCTTGTGGCGGTGCTTGCGGATGCGCAAGGCTTAAGACCGCTATCGGGGGCCAGCCCCCTCCCACATGAGAACGCATTCCAAAGGTGGGAGGGGGCTTGCCCCCGATTGGCCCTATCAGGCGCCCCGCGGCTGCCTGACCAACCGCAACCCGGCAATCACTACCGCAAACACCGCAAACGTGGTGTTGTACAACGCCAGGGCCGGGAACCCGAACACCAGGCCCAACACGGCCAAGCCCCACCCCGCACGACCCGGCACGAAAAACGCCAGCACCGAGGTCACCAACGCAGCCCAGCCCATCACTTTGAAGTGAATCATCAAGCCCAGGTTCGACCGCACCTGGCATTCCCAGCGGCTGGCCTCATCGGCACAGATGCCAACCCACTGGCCATCCTCCATGAAGCCGTAACGTGCGGCATAACTGGCAGCCAGCCATAACGGCAGGGCGATAAGCAGCAGGATCAACGGCAAGCGGCGGGACATGGAGCACTCCGAAAGGCAAAAACGGCGCTCAGCTTAATGCGCCAGCGGCCGTTAGCAAGATACATACACACAATTAGTGTTCACCAATACGTGGCAAAGTGTATCGTCTGCCGACTATTACCCCGATTCCGACGTTTTTTTCCGACTTTTCGTGCCGAAGGCTGGCACTTCGGTGGCAACGCGGTGGTCATAGCCTGCGAACTTCATTCAGCACGTTTCCTCTTAGGGATTAAGTCATGCTCCGTTCCTTGCGCTGTGCTGCCTTGCTGGGCAGCCTATTTTTGAGTGCGTCAGCACTGGCCGTCGACATTGACCAAGCCAGCTATGGCTTCCCTTTGACGAACCCGTTCGAAGCGACCATCGCCACCACCCCGCCTGACCTTCGGCCCAAACTGCCGACCGACGACGAGATCAACCAGTCCGACTACACCCTGAACATGCGCCCCGAGCGCGAATTCAGCCTGCCCGACAATTTCTGGGCAGTGAAGAAACTGACCTACCGCATCGCCAAGCAGGATCGCGCCGCGCCGCTGATCTTCCTGATCGCCGGCACCGGCGCGCGCTTTGACAGCAGCATCAACGAGTACCTGAAAAAGCTGTATTACCAGGCCGGCTACCACGTGGTGCAATTGTCTTCGCCGACCAGCTTCGACTTCATCGCCTCGGCTTCGCGCTTCGCCACCCCTGGCATCAGCCAGGAAGATGCCGAAGATATGTACCGCGTGATGCAGGCCGTGCGCGCACAGAACGCCTCGCTGCCGGTGACCGACTTCTACCTTACCGGCTACAGCCTTGGCGCCCTGGACGCGGCGTTTGTCAGCAAGCTCGACGAGACCCGTCGCAGCTTCAACTTCAAGAAAGTGCTGCTGCTTAACCCACCGGTCAACCTGTATACCTCGGTCACCAACCTCGACAAGCTGGTACAGACCGAGGTCAAGGGCATCAACAACACCACCACTTTCTATGAGCTGGTGCTGAATAAACTGACCCGCTACTTCCAGCAAAAGGGCTACATCGACCTCAACGATGCCCTGCTCTACGACTTCCAGAACTCCAAGCAGCACCTGACCAACGAACAGATGGCCATGCTGATCGGCACCTCGTTTCGCTTCTCGGCGGCCGACATCGCCTTCACCTCGGACCTGATCAACCGCCGCGGCCTGATCATCCCGCCGAAGTACCCGATCACCGAAGGCACCAGCCTCACGCCGTTCCTCAAGCGTGCGCTGCAATGCGACTTCGACTGCTACCTCACCGAGCAGGTAATCCCGATGTGGCGCGCCCGCTCCGATGGCGGCAGTCTGTTGCAACTGGTTGACCAGGTCAGCCTGTACGCCCTCAAGGACTACTTGCACGACAGCCCGAAAATCGCCGTCATGCACAATGCCGACGACGTGATCCTGGGCCCCGGCGACCTCGGTTTCCTACGTAAAACCTTCGGCGATCGCTTGACCGTCTACCCACTGGGCGGCCACTGCGGCAACCTCAATTACCGCGTCAACGCCGACGCCATGCTGGAGTTCTTCCGTGGCTAAATATCTTCTTCTGCTCGCCGCTTTAATGTGCGCAGGCGTGGCCAATGCCGACAACAGCAAGGCCCACACACCCACCGTAGTAGATTCCGACGGTTTCAAGGAACCGCTGACCAAACTCAAGTTCAACCCGGGCCTGGACCAGCGCGAGTTCGAGCGTTCGTCGCTCACCGCACTCAACGTGTATGACCCGCTGGAGTCGTGGAACCGCCGCGTTTACCACTTCAACTACCGCTTCGACCAATGGGTGTTCCTGCCGGTGGTCGACGGTTACCGCTACGTCACGCCAAGCTTCCTGCGGACCGGCGTGAGCAACTTCTTCAACAACCTGGGCGACGTCCCCAATCTGTTGAACAGCCTGTTGCAGCTCAAGGGCCATCGCTCCCTGGAAACCACCGGGCGCCTGTTGCTCAACACCACCATCGGCATCGCCGGCCTGTGGGACCCGGCTACCGCCATGGGCCTGCCGCGCCAGAGCGAAGACTTCGGCCAGACCCTGGGCTTCTACGGCGTCCCCGGCGGCGCCTACCTGGTGCTGCCGATCTTCGGCCCGTCGAACCTGCGCGACACCACCGGCCTGATCGTCGACTACGGTGCCGAAACCGAGATCAACTTCCTGAACGTCTCCGAAGTCAGCTCCAACCACCCGGAAATCTGGGCCCTGCGTGCCGTCGACAAGCGCTACCAGACCAGCTTCCGCTACGGTCAGATGAACTCGCCGTTCGAGTACGAGAAGGTGCGCTACATCTATACCGAATCACGCAAGTTGCAGATTGCCGAGTAAATAACGCCGACAAAAAAGGCCATTCGATTGAATGGCCTTTTTTTGTGTCGGCGATTTATGCCTTGAGCGCTTTCCAGATCTTGCCCACCACGCTGACCAGCGCCAATACGAGCGCCCCAGCGATAACCCCCGCCACCGCATTCAGTAACGTCGGCATCAACCACGCCAATCCACCGGTGCTCTGGCTCACGCCCTCGATCCAGTGATGCACCACCGGCACGCCATGGGTCAGGATGCCGCCGCCGACCAGGAACATCGCCGCCGTCCCTATCACCGACAAGCTCTTCATCATGTACGGCGCCGCCCGCAGGATCCCGCCGCCGATACTGCGCGCCATCTGGCCGGGCTTCTGGGTGAGCCACAGGCCCAAGTCATCCAGCTTGACGATACCGGCCACCAACCCATAGACGCCGATGGTCATGACAATGGCAATGCCCGACAGCACGATCACCTGTTGCATCAAGGGCGCATCGGCCACGGTGCCGAGGGTGATGGCGATGATTTCCGCCGAGAGGATAAAGTCGGTGCGGATCGCCCCTTTGATCTTGTCCTTTTCAAAGGCCACCAGATCGGTTGCCGGGTCGGCCACGGCTTCGACCAATTGCGTGTGTTCGGCCTGGTCTTCAGCTTTGCTGTGCAGGAATTTATGCGCGAGTTTCTCAAAGCCTTCGAAACACAGGTAGGCGCCGCCGAGCATCAACAACGGCGTCACCGCCCAGGGCGCGAAAGCACTGATCAACAGCGCAGTGGGCACCAGGATCAACTTGTTGATGAAGGAACCCTTGGCAACGGCCCACACCACTGGGATTTCCCGTTCGGCACGTACGCCGGAAACCTGCTGGGCGTTAAGCGCCAGGTCGTCCCCCAGCACGCCGGAGGTCTTCTTTGCGGCCATTTTTGTCATCAGGGCAACGTCATCGAGTACCGCGGCGATGTCATCGATCAATACCAACAAGCTGCTTCCTGCCATGAATCAGACTTCCGTAAGGGGGGAGGACGCGAGCATAACGCGGTACAGCGCTTTACGGGCACCTTGTTGAGGCCCGCGGATGGCCGGTGCTACCATGCCCGACCGCCTGTCCTGGCAAGGAAACATCCCGTGCTCAGTTTCATAGATACGTTTCTCTTTTGGCGAGTGGCTGTTGTCGTCAGGCAAGGAGCCGCGACGACTCATAGCTCGCTAGGGGAAGGAGCGGCGACGCAGAATGGCGGCAACAGACGCCGTCAAAAAAAAACAGTATCTGTGAGACTGAGCACTTTATGAGCACCATTCGCGAGCGCAACAAAGAAAAGATCCTGCGGGCGGCCAGCGAGGAGTTTGCCGACAAGGGCTTCGCCGCGACCAAGACCAGCGACATCGCCGCCAAGGCCGGGTTGCCCAAGCCCAACGTCTATTACTACTTCAAGTCCAAGGACAACCTCTACCGCGAGGTGCTCGAGAGCATTATCGAGCCGATCCTGGCGGCTTCCACGCCGTTCAACCCCGAGGGTGAGCCTTCGGTGGTGCTCAGCAACTACATCCGCTCGAAAATCCGTATCTCCCGCGACCTGCCGTTCGCCTCCAAGGTGTTCGCCAGCGAAATCATGCATGGCGCCCCGCACCTGAGCACCGAGCAGGTTGAACAGCTCAACGCCCAGGCCAAGCACAATATCGACTGCATCCAGAGCTGGGTGGATCGCGGGTTGATTGCACCGATCAATCCAAATCACCTGATGTTCAGCATCTGGGCGGCGACGCAGACGTATGCGGATTTTGACTGGCAGATCTCGGCGGTGACCGGCAAAGCCAAGCTGGATGAGGCCGATTATGAAGCCGCGGCGCAGACGATTATTCGGTTGGTGCTCAAGGGGTGTGAGCCGGACTGATACACCGGGGGGCCTGGGCCAATCGGGGGCAAGCCCCCTCCCACAATTTTGACCATGTTCGCAGTTCAAAATGTGGGAGGGGCTTGCCCCCGATGAGGCCCTGACAGTCACCCAATCCTCAAGCTGACACCCCCGCATCCGCCATCAACCCCACCCCCTCGATCGCCGTGATCGCACACTGCTCGTCAATATCCGACGTATCCCCACTGATCCCGATCGCCCCCAACACCAACCCCGCCTGATCGCGAATCAACACCCCGCCCGGTGCCGGCACCACGCTGCCCTGCCCCAAGCTGTTCAACGCCGCGATAAACGCCGGGCGCTGCTGCGCATCCAGCGCCAGCAGGCGTGAGCCTTTGCCCAAGGCGATCGCCCCCCAGGCCTTGCCGATGGCGATTTGCGGGCGCAGCAGGCTGGCGCCGTCTTCCCGTTGCAGGGTGATCAAGTGGCCGCCGCTGTCCAGTACCGCGATGGTCAGCGGCGCGGCTGAAATCGTACGGCCAGCGGTAAGGGCCTGGCTGGCCAGTTGGGTGGCAATTTTCAAGGTTAAAGCGCTCATGGTGCCGTCCTTATCTTGTTATGGGTAACGCCGTGGAGGTCTGTTTGATCAGATGCTCGATCAAACAAATAGAACACAATTATTTTATTTATTGTATACAATATTTCTTAACAAACCCTCCATCCGTCGAAAAACTGCCTTCCGACGAACGCAAAGGACCGCACATAAAATGCATTGACCTATGTCGCTCGCCGTGAATACACTTTGGACAAACACCACTTGTATACAATTACAAAACGCAAGAGGCACCAAAACAATGAGCAAAATGAGAGCAATCGAAGCCGCCGTTTTAGTGATGCGCCGTGAAGGCGTGGACACCGCCTTCGGTATCCCAGGCGCCGCGATCAACCCACTGTATTCGGCCTTGCAGAAAGTGGGTGGCATCGATCACGTCCTTGCTCGCCACGTTGAAGGCGCCTCGCACATGGCCGAGGGCTACACCCGCACCAAGGCCGGCAATATCGGCGTGTGCATCGGCACTTCGGGCCCGGCGGGCACCGATATGGTCACCGGCCTCTACAGCGCCTCGGCCGACTCGATCCCGATCCTGTGCATCACCGGCCAGGCGCCACGGGCACGCATGCACAAGGAAGACTTCCAGGCCGTGGACATCACCAGCATCGTCAAGCCGGTGACCAAATGGGCAACCACCGTCCTGGAACCCGGCCAGGTGCCCTACGCGTTCCAGAAAGCCTTCTACGAAATGCGCTCCGGCCGCCCCGGTCCGGTGCTGATCGACCTGCCGTTCGACGTGCAGATGGCCGAGATCGAATTCGATATCGACGCCTACCAGCCACTGCCCCTGGCCAAACCCCTGGCCACACGCATCCAGGTCGAGAAAGCCCTGGCACTGCTGGACCAGGCCGAACGCCCGCTGCTGGTAAGCGGTGGCGGCGTGATCAACGCCGACGCCAGCGAGCTGCTGGTGGAGTTCGCCGAGCTGACCGGCATTCCAGTGATCCCGACCCTGATGGGCTGGGGCACCATCCCGGACGATCACCCGCTGATGGTGGGCATGGTCGGCCTGCAAACCTCCCACCGTTACGGCAACGCCACGCTGCTCAAGTCAGATGTGGTGCTGGGCATCGGCAACCGCTGGGCCAACCGCCACACGGGCTCGGTGGAGGTGTACACCCAGGGGCGTAAATTCATTCACGTCGACATCGAGCCGACGCAGATCGGCCGCGTCTTCACCCCCGACCTGGGTATTGTTTCCGACGCGGGCGCCGCGCTGACGATGTTTATCGAAGTGGCCCGCGAGTGGAAAGCCGCAGGCTTACTCAAGGACCGCAGCGCCTGGCTGCATGATTGCCAGCAGCGCAAAGCCACCCTGCACCGCAAGACCCACTTCGACAACGTGCCGGTCAAGCCGCAACGGGTGTACGAAGAGATGAACCAGGTGTTCGGCAAAGACACCTGCTACGTCAGCACCATCGGCCTGTCGCAGATTGCCGGCGCGCAATTCCTGCACGTCTACAAGCCACGCCATTGGATCAACTGCGGCCAGGCTGGCCCATTGGGCTGGACCATCCCGGCAGCGCTGGGCGTGGTCAAGGCCGACCCGAGCCGCAAAGTGGTGGCGCTGTCCGGCGACTATGACTTCCAGTTCATGATCGAAGAGCTGGCCGTGGGCGCGCAGTTCAAGCTGCCGTACATCCACGTGGTGGTGAACAACTCCTACCTGGGGCTGATCCGCCAGGCCCAGCGTGGCTTTGAAATGGACTACTGCGTGCAGCTGTCCTTCGACAACCTCAACGCCCCGGAACTCAACGGCTATGGCGTGGACCACGTCGCGGTTGCCGAAGGCCTGGGGTGCAAGGCCCTGCGCGTGTTCGAGCCGAGCCAGATTGCGCCGGCGTTGCGCAAGGCCGAAACGATGATCGAAGAATTCAAGGTCCCGGTGATCGTTGAGATTATTCTGGAGCGCGTGACCAATATTTCCATGGGCACCGAGATCAACGCCGTCAATGAATTCGAAGACCTGGCCTTGGTCGGCAATGATGCGCCGACCGCCATTTCCCTGCTCGATTAAGGAGAACCCTATGCCGCGCTTCGCCGCCAACCTGTCCATGCTGTTTACCGAACAGGACTTTCTTGCTCGCTTCAAAGCCGCTGCCGAGGCAGGCTTCAGTGGGGTGGAATACCTGTTCCCCTACGAGTTCAGCTCAGCCGACATCAAGGCACAGTTGGATGCCCATGGCCTGACCCAAGTGCTGTTCAACCTGCCGGCCGGTGACTGGGCCAAGGGCGAACGCGGCCTGGCCTGCCACCCGGATCGGGTCGAGGAATTCCGCGCGGGGGTCAACTTGGCCATCGCCTATGCCCAGGTGCTGGGTAATACGCAGGTCAACTGCCTGGCGGGTATCCGGCCCCAGGGCGTTGATGATGCAACCCTGGAAAAAACCTTTGTCGCCAACCTCAAGTACGCCGCCGACAAACTGCAAGCAGTGGGCATCAAGCTGGTGATGGAGGCGATCAATACCCGTGATATTCCAGGCTTCTACCTGAATAACACCGCCCAGGCCCTGTCGATCCGCGAGCAGGTGGGCAGTGCCAACCTGTTCCTGCAATACGACATCTATCACATGCAAATCATGGAAGGTGATCTGGCCCGCACCATGGCCGCGCACCTGGGTGAGATCAACCATATCCAGCTGGCGGATAACCCGGGGCGTAATGAGCCGGGGACTGGGGAGATCAACTATCGCTTCCTGTTCGAACATCTGGATCGGATTGGGTACCAGGGTTGGGTGGGCTGTGAGTACAAGCCGTTGACCACCACCGAAGCGGGTTTGGGTTGGCTCAAAACCCATAACGCCATCTGACAGGCACCACCCAAAACCAAAATGTGGGAGGGGGCTTGCCCCCGATGGCGGCGAGTCAGTCAACACCATTTCGTCTAACACACCGCTATCGGGAGCAAGCCCCCTCCCACCTTGAATCTGCGGTGTCTGGCGGACCGCGCTAATAAAAAGAGGATTTCATCATGGCTAAAATCGGATTTATCGGCACCGGCATCATGGGCCAACCCATGGCTGCCAACCTGCAAAAAGCCGGTCACCAACTGTTCCTGTCCGAGCATCACGGCAAGGCGCCAGAAGCACTGATCGCAGCCGGTGCCGTGGCCCTGGCCAACCCGCAGCAAGTTGCCCAGGAAGCCGAGTTCATCATCGTCATGGTGCCCGACACCCCGCAGGTCGATGACGTGCTGTTCCGCGCCGACGGCGTGGCTGCCGGGTTGTCGCCGAACAAGGTGGTGATCGACATGAGCTCGATCTCGCCCACTGCGACCAAAGCGTTCGCCGCCAAGATCAACGAGACCGGCGCACAGTACCTGGATGCCCCGGTGTCCGGCGGTGAAGTCGGCGCCAAGGCCGGCACCTTGAGCATCATGGTCGGCGGCGAACCGCAGACCTTTGAGCGTGCCCTGCCGCTGTTCCAGGCCATGGGCAAGAACATCACCCTGGTCGGTGGCAACGGCGATGGCCAGACCGCCAAGGTGGCCAACCAGATCATCGTCGCGCTGAATATCCAGGCGGTGGCCGAAGCGCTGCTGTTCGCGGCCAAAAACGGCGCCGACCCGGCCAAGGTACGTGAAGCGCTGATGGGTGGCTTTGCCTCGTCGAAGATCCTCGAAGTGCACGGCGAACGCATGATCAAGGGCACCTTCGATCCGGGCTTTCGCATCAACCTGCATCAGAAGGACCTGAACCTGGCGCTGGCCGGGGCCAAGGAACTGGGGATCAACCTGCCGAACACCGCCGGCACCCAACAGGTATTCAGCACCTGCACGGCGATTGGCGGCGGTAACTGGGATCATTCGGCGTTGATCAAGGGGTTGGAGCATATGGCGAATTTCTCGATTCGCGATAAATAACCCTGCTTTGAAATGCATTCAATGTGGGAGGGGGCTTGCCCCCGATAGCGGTGTATCAGCCGACAACGCTGTTGAGTGACAGACTGCATCGGGGGCAAGCCCCCTCCCACAGTTCGATCGCACGCCAAGCTACACCTCTAATAACAAAAATTCCCCGGAGCCCGCTTATGTCGGTCGATCCGCAACACCTGCTTCGCGAGCTGTTTGCCACAGCCGTCGACGCTGCCCACCCCCGGCAAGTCCTTGAACCCTACCTGCCCGCCGACCGCAGCGGTCGGGTGATCGTGATCGGCGCCGGCAAAGCCGCGGCCGCCATGGCGCTGGTGGTGGAAAATTGCTGGCAAGGTGAAGTCAGCGGCCTGGTGGTCACCCGCTACGGCCACGGCGCGCCGTGCCAGAAAATCGAAGTGGTCGAAGCCGCGCATCCGGTCCCGGATGCGGCCGGACTGGCCGTGGCCAAGCGAGTGCTCGAACTGATCAGCCACCTTGGGGAAGACGACCGCGTGATCTTCCTGCTCTCTGGTGGCGGCTCTGCCCTGCTGGCCCTGCCCGCCGAAGGCATCAGCCTGGCCGACAAACAGGCCGTCAACAAGGCCCTGCTCAAGTCCGGCGCGACCATCGGCGAGATGAACTGCGTACGCAAGCATCTCTCGGCGATCAAGGGCGGGCGGCTGGCCAAGGCGGCCTGGCCGGCGACGGTCTACACCTACGCAATTTCCGATGTGCCGGGTGACCAGGCCACGGTCATCGCTTCCGGCCCGACCGTCGGCGACCCAAGTACGTCACAACAGGCCCTGGCGATCCTCAACCGCTACGGCATCGACACCCCGGCATCCGTGCGCAGCTGGCTGCAGAACCCGGCGTCAGAAACCATCAAGCCCGGCGACCCGATACTGACCCGCAGCCACTTCCAACTGATCGCCCGCCCCCAGCAATCCCTGGAAGCCGTCGCGGTTAAAGTGCGCCAGGCCGGTTTCAGCCCGCTGATCCTCGGCGACCTCGAAGGCGAAGCGCGGGAGGTGGCCAAGGTGCACGCCGGTATCGCGCGGCAGATCGTGCAGCACGGCCAACCGCTGGCGGCGCCGTGCGTGATCCTCTCGGGGGGCGAAACCACCGTCACCGTACGTGGCGATGGCCGTGGCGGGCGCAATGCGGAATTCCTGCTGAGCCTCACCGATAGCCTCAAGGGCTTGCCCGGCGTGTACGCCCTGGCCGGCGACACTGACGGCATCGACGGCTCGGAAGACAACGCCGGCGCCATCATGACCCCGTGCAGTTACGCGCGTGCCGAAGCGCTGGGCCTTTCAGCCAGCGATGAGTTGGATAACAACAACGGCTACGGCTACTTCGCCGCCCTCGACGGCTTGATCATCACCGAACCGACCCGCACCAACGTCAACGATTTCCGCGCCATTCTGATTCTTGAGACTGCCCAACATGACGCCTGACAAGAAAGTCAAAATCCTCGCCACCCTGGGCCCGGCCACCGACGGTATCGATCACATCCGCGAACTGGTGGAAGCCGGGGTGAATATCTTCCGCCTCAACTTCAGCCACGGCGAGCATGCCGATCACGCCCAGCGCTACCAATGGATTCGCCAGGTGGAGCGCCAGCTCAATTACCCGCTGGGCATCCTCATGGACCTGCAAGGGCCGAAGCTACGGGTCGGGCGTTTTGCCGAGGGCAAAGTGCAACTGGTGCGTGGCCAGGCGTTGCGCCTGGACCTGGACCCGACGCCGGGTGACCAGTGCCGGGTCAACCTGCCCCACCCGGAAATCATCAAGGCCCTGGAACCGGGCATGGACCTGCTGTTGGACGACGGCAAACTGCGCCTGCGGGTGATCACCAGGCACACCGATGCCATCGACACCACCGTACTCAATGGCGGCGAACTGTCTGACCGCAAAGGCGTGAACGTCCCACAGGCGCTGCTGGAACTCAGCCCGCTGACCGCCAAGGATCGTCGTGACCTGAGTTTCGGCCTGGAGCTGGGCGTGGACTGGGTGGCACTGTCATTCGTACAGCGCCCGGAAGACATCCGCGAAGCCCGCGAGCTGATTGGCGACAAAGCCTTCCTGATGGCCAAGATCGAGAAGCCTTCGGCCGTGCAGCGCCTGCACGAAATTGCCGAACTGAGCGATGCGATCATGGTGGCCAGAGGCGACTTGGGCGTGGAGGTACCGGCCGAAAGCGTGCCGCAAATCCAGAAGGACATCATCAGCACCTGCCGCCAGTTGGGCAAACCGGTGGTGGTGGCCACGCAGATGCTTGAATCCATGCGCTTCTCCCCGGCGCCGACCCGCGCCGAAGTCACCGATGTTGCCAATGCGGTAGCCGAAGGCGCAGATGCGGTGATGCTGTCGGCGGAGACGGCGTCGGGCGAGTACCCACTGGAAGCCGTGCAGATGATGAGCAAGATCATCCGCCAGGTGGAAAACGGCCCGGACTACCAGGCCCAACTCGACGTCAGCCGGCCCAAGGCGGATGCCACGGTGTCGGATGCCATCAGCTGCGCGATCCGGCGCATCAGCAGCATCCTGCCGGTGGCGGTGCTGGTGAACTACAGCGAGTCGGGCAGCTCCAGCTTGCGCGCGGCGCGGGAACGGCCGGTGGCGCCGATCCTCAACCTCACGCCGAACCTCTCGACCGCCCGACGCTTGAGCGTGGCGTGGGGCGTGCACTCGGTGGTCAATGACCGGCTGCGCCAGGTGGATGAAGTGTGCTCGACGGCGCTGGAGATCGCCCAGGCCCAGGGCATGGCGCAACGCGGGGATACCTTGGTGATTACCGCCGGGGTGCCGTTCGGGCAATTGGGGTCGACCAACTCCTTGCGTATAGAGACGCTGATCTAGCGCCTGTAGAGGCCCCATCGGGGCAAGCCCTCTCCCACATTGGACTGCATTCACATATCCAACTATGTGAACCCAATCAAGTGTGGGAGGGGGCTTGCCCCCGATGGGCATAGGTATCTACACAACGTTGGCTCAACGCTGAATGCCCGGAAAATAGGGCTGTTGTGGCGAGCGGGCTTGTCCCGCGTTGGGCTGCGTAGCAGCCCTACTCAAGAAGAACGCGGTGTATCAGACACTCTGCAGAGGCTGGTTTTGGGGCTGCTACGCAGCCCAACGCGGGACAAGCCCGCTCGCCACAGGGAGATTTGTCAGGGGCTGAAAAGTTGTGTAGATACCCATGCCCCGATGGGAACAACTCGGTCTCACTGAATACCCATCATGCACAACCCAACCTGCCCCGACTGGGCCGAAGCCCTGCTCAACGGCTTCAGCCAGATCTTCCTGCAACGCCATCCGCTGTGCGGTCTGCTGTGCCTGTTGGCCATCTTGGTCAGCGCCCCTGCCTTGCTCGGCGGGGCGCTGTTGGGTGGCGTCGCCGGGTTGCTCACGGCCCAGCGGCGCGGCTATCCCAAGGCCGAGCGCCAGGCGGGTCTCTATAGCTACAACGGCGTATTGCTGGGCCTGTTGATCAGCCAGCATTTCGCCTGGTCGGCGTTGTTGCCGCCGCTGATCCTCGCGTGCAGCGGCTTGAGCGCGATCCTTACGCGGCAGTGGTTGAAACACGCGACGCAGCCCGACGACCTCCCCGCCTACACCGCGCCCTTTGTCGGCCTGGGCTGGCTGCTGCTGGGCAGCGTCCCACACAGCGCCTTGGCCCTGGGCGAGCCCGATACCCTGGCGGTGCTCGGCGCGCCGTTCACCGGCCTCGCGCAAATCATGCTGCTGGACCAGCCGCTGGCGGGCGCGCTGATTGCCCTCGGCCTGTGGCTGGCGAACCGCCGCGCCGCGGTCTGGGCCGTGATCGGCGCCAGCAGCGGCGTACTGATCGCCCTGCTGCTGGACGAAACCACCGCCGCCCTCCTCGGCCTGCACAGCTACAACCCGGCCCTCGCCGCCCTGGCGCTGAGCCAGGCACGGCGCCAACCGTGGCTGCCGCTGCTCGGCATCCTCCTGGCGATTCTCCTCACACCCGGCTTTGCCGCCCTGCACCTGCCAGCGCTGACCGCGCCGTTCATCCTCGCCTGCTGGCTGGTGCGCGCCAGCCTTCGCGTGCTTCGGAAACCGCGCATGGACAGCCCCTTTGAATCCCCCTAGGCTTGCTCGATATTCGATTCAGGCGGGCTTTATGGACAGCAACAACGACTGGCGCCAGCGACTCTACGTCATGGTTTTTCAGAGCGACACCGTCGCCGGACGGCGCTTCGACGGCATCCTGCTGTTGATCATCCTCGCCAGCCTGGTGATCGTGATGCTCGACAGCATCGACCAGATCCACCAGAACTACGCCGATGTGCTGGCCTACATTGAATGGGGCTTTACGCTGATCTTCCTGATCGAGTACGGGTTGCGCCTGTACTGCTCGCCCAAGCCGTTGCGCTACGCCTTCAGCTTTTACGGGCTAGTGGATTTGCTCGCCATCGTGCCCGGCATCCTTGCGCTGTATTACAGCGACGCGCAGTACCTGCTGATCATCCGCATCATCCGCATGCTGCGGATTTTCCGCGTGCTCAAGCTCAGCCCCTACCTCAAGCAGGCCAACTACCTGATGGCGGCGCTGCGCGGCAGCAAGCAGAAGATTGTGGTGTTCCTGGTGAGCGTGTGCACCCTGGTGACGGTGTTCGGCACCTTGATGTACGTGATCGAAGGCCCGGAACACGGCTTTACCAGTATCCCCAAAGGCATCTACTGGGCGATCGTGACCCTGACCACCGTGGGCTTCGGCGATATCGTGCCAAAGACACCGTTGGGCCAGGTGATTTCCTCGCTGGTGATGATCACCGGTTACTCAATCATTGCCGTGCCCACGGGTATTTTTACCGCGGAGCTGGCCAGTGCCATGCGTGGCGAGCAACTGCACACCGACTGCCCGGTGTGCAAGAAGGACAGCCACGAGCCCAACGCAGCATTTTGCTCGCGCTGCGGCAGCAATCTTTTTAAGAAAGTGGAATAAGCAAAGTTCTTTTTAATCTTTAAACGACTATGCCGCCCCAGCTATAGTCGCTGGCAATGTGCCTCCCCCTCTTCTCGAACAACAAGGAATGAGCAGTGAAAAAATTCGTTAGCGCCTCTCTCCTGGCCGCCGGCCTTGCCCTGGCGGGCGCCGCTCAGGCTGCACCGGTCACCCTGCTCAACGTCTCCTATGACGTGATGCGCGACTTCTACAAGGACTACAACGCCGCCTTCCAGAAGCACTGGGAAGCCGAGCACCCGAACGACAAGCTGACCTTGCAGATGTCCTTCGGCGGTTCCAGCAAACAAGCGCGCTCGGTGATCGACGGCCTGCCGGCTGACGTGATCACCATGAATATGGCCACTGACATCAACGCCCTGGTCGACAACGGCAAGCTGGTACCGGACAACTGGGTAACGCGCCTGCCGAACAACAGCGCGCCGTTCACCTCCGCCACCGTGTTTATCGTGCGCAAGGGCAACCCCAAAGCCCTGAAAGACTGGCCTGACCTGCTCAAGGATGGCGTGCAAGTGATCGTGCCCAACCCGAAGACCTCGGGTAACGGCCGCTATACCTACCTGTCGGCCTGGGGTTATGTGCTCAAGAACGGCGGTGATGAAGAGAAGGCCAAGGCGTTTGTCGGCAAGCTGTTCAAGCAAGCGCCAGTGCTGGACACAGGCGGCCGTGCAGCCACCACCACGTTCATGACCAACCAGATCGGCGACGTGCTGGTGACCTTTGAAAACGAAGCGGAAATGATCGCCCGTGAATTCGGCCGCGATCAATTCGAAGTGATCTACCCAAGCGTCTCCGCCGAGGCCGAGCCGCCGGTGTCCGTGGTCGACAAAGTGGTCGAGAAAAAAGGCACCCGCGTGGCCGCTGAAGATTACCTGAAGTACCTGTGGTCGCCAGAAGGCCAGGAAATCGCGGCCAACAACTACCTGCGCCCACGTGACCCGAAGGTGCTGGCCAAGTACACCGACCGCTTCCCGAAAGTCGACTTCCTGTCGGTGGAGAAGACTTTTGGTGACTGGCGTACCGTGCAGAAGACCCACTTCAATGATGGTGGGGTGTTCGACCAGATCTATTCCGGTCAATAACTGAAGAAACGCGGTAAACATGTGGGAGGGGGCTTGCCCCCGATGGCAGTGCATCAGTGAGACATCTGTCGACTGACACTCCGCCATCGGGGGCAAGCCCCCTCCCACATTTAGTTTTGTGGTTGGTGTTACATCGGTGGTGTCACGCCATCCTTGCCGGCGGAAATCGCCTGGGCCGTGATCGTTCCGTCCTTGCCCTGTGCCGCGAACAACACCACCTTGACCCCCGGTTTGAGCAAGCTACGGTCTCCTGGCTCCAGGTTGACGATCGGCACATCCTCCGGCACCACAATCTTCTGCTCGCCGCCCTTGTACTTCACCGTCAATGTGCGCCCGTTACTGACGACCAGGTCGCCGACGGTGCCGTTGGTCATGCTGCTGCCTTCCTTCAGGTCGAACGCCCGATGCCCGTCACCCGTGCCGGCCATCGCCGGTGGGAACACGTGGACTTCCAGGGCGGTCAGGGTGCCGTCGGCGTTGGGCATGGCGGCCGAGCCGATGTAGCTGCCCGGTTTGATCTCATCGATCTTGGCCAGGGTCACGGCGCGGACCTGGGTGGCCTGGGTCAGGTGCACAGTCACCTCTTCACCACTGTTGACCTTGACGTGCATGGCGTCGCCGTCCATCGCGGTGATGGCGCCGCGCACGCCAACCCGCGGCGCCTCCGCGGCGTGGGCGAGGCCGACGGCCATAGCGGCGGTCAGGCTTGACGCCAGGAGCATCTTGTTCAGCGTAATCTTCATGGCACTGGATTTCCTGTTTCGGCAGTTATGACTGAATGTATCATTGCCCTTCGACCCGAAAATTAACGTTTCAGTCATTAATGCCCGGCATGAGTGTTATCACCACAAACGGCCTACTGCCCGCCGGGCCTTGTCTTTATTCTCGCTCGCCATCTTCCTTCGCTTTTATGAGAACACCATGAACGCTACCTCACACGCTGCAAGCACCATGACCCGCGGGATGGTGATGCTGTTTGCGTTTTGCTGCGGCGCCATCGTCGCCAATATCTACTATGCACAACCGATCATCGAACTCATCGCACCGGACATCGGCCTGACGCCGGCGATGGCCAGCCTGATCGTATCGCTGACGCAAATCGGCTACGCCCTGGGCCTGTTTTTCCTGGTCCCCCTGGGTGACTTGCTGGAGAACCGCAAGCTGATGATCGCCACCACCGTGGTAGCCATTGCCAGCCTGTTGGGCGCGGCGTTCACCGAGCAGCCGAACTTGTTCCTGCTGGTGTCGCTGCTGATCGGCTTCAGTTCGGTGTCGGTGCAGATCCTGATCCCATTGGCCGCGCACCTGGCGCCGGCCGAGTCGCGGGGACGGGTGGTGGGCAGCATCATGGGCGGCCTGCTGCTGGGCATCCTGCTGGCACGGCCGGTGTCCAGCGTGGTGGCGGATCATTTTGGCTGGCGGGCGATGTTCATGGCGGCGGCAGCGTTGATGGCGTTTATCAGCGTGGTGCTGATGCTGACCATCCCCAAGCGTCAACCGGATCACTCCGCCAGTTACGGCCAACTGCTGCGCTCCCTCGGCACCTTGCTGCGTGATCAACCGCTGCTGCGCCAACGCGCCTTTTATCAAGGCTGCATGTTCGCCACCTTCAGCCTGTTCTGGACCGCCGCCCCGCTGGAGTTGGTGCGCAACCACGGCCTGAGCCAGACCCAGATTGCGATCTTCGCCCTGGTCGGCGCCATCGGTGCCATCGCCGCCCCCATCGCCGGGCGCCTGGCCGATGCCGGCCACACCCACCGTGCTTCGCTGCTGGCCATGATCTTTGCGGTGTTGAGCTTCCTGCCGGCCTTCGTCCACCCGCTGTACAGCGTGATCGGCCTGGCGGTGACCGGCGTGGTCCTGGACTTCTGCGTACAGATGAACATGGTCCTCGGCCAACGCGCCATCTACGCCCTTGACGCCAACAGCCGCAGCCGCCTGAACGCGCTGTACATGACCAGCATTTTCATCGGCGGCGCCTTCGGTTCGGCGATTGCCAGCAGCGTGTACGAACACGGTGGCTGGCTGGGCGTGATGCTGGTGGGCAGCGCGTTTCCGTTGCTGGCGTTACTGCGCTTCCTCAGTGCATCGCGGCAGGCGGCGGTCGCCACCGCCTAAGAGCGCACCAACTTCTCCAAAGCCGCGTCCGCCAGAAATGACGAGCGGCTTTTGACCTTGTGCTCGCGCACATACCGGTCGATGCGCTGGATGACATAGCCGGGCAAGGTCACATTGACCTTCTCGGTCTTGCCCAGATAGGGAGAGATGTCCAACTCCAGCATCCCCCAGCCCATCCCCGCATAGTCTGCGTGGGCGTAATGATCGGCCACCGACGTGGGCATCGGAATCACCCCACCCTCTGCGGCGATCTCCTGCAGCAGGATGTGCGCGATCTCCACAGCAGCGTTGTACGCCTCTTCAAAACTGTCCCCGGCAGTGACGGCGCCTGGAATATCGGGGATCTGGATACCGGTAGCGGTGAAGTCATCGCCCCATTCGATACAGATTGGGTATTGCATGAATGCTCTCCTTAAAACTGAAACAGCCCGGCGCGTTTCCTGATGCTTCTGACGGTGCCCAGCGGCAGATCCTTCTTGGGATGCGGCACCGGGATCGTGTACGGGTTATAGCGATGGGTAACAATATGATGACTGCCAGTGACCCGATCCAGCACCCAGCCCGCCTCTTGCAACTCCTTGATCAATAGCCTGCTTTGCACCCCAGCCTCCTTGGCTTGGCCTGAATAAAAGCAACCCTAGAGTTATCTTTACTCAAGCACACAATACCTCAGGCTGACTGGCGGTTGTTTTGCGCGATGTTGAAAACCGCCAACCGGATGACACTCCATGGGCATTGCCCTTGGGCTTGTACGCCGCGCTGCCTCGCGATGCGCACGGGATCTATGGGCGGTGTTCCCCACAGGCAGGATGACGAGCGCCAAGGCGCGGGCGTTTGTGGAATATGTGGAAGGGTTATTGGCTTAGCACTGCACGCTTGAACCGTGGGATAGGTCCATTCAACCACTATCAGGATGTGCCAGCACTGCCTCGACGCTCCTGGTGCGGCTGGCGATCCACATCCGGAGGTCGGTGTCGAATAGCAGCTCGTCGACGCGGCGCAAACGTGCGTAATAGTCGTAAGCGTCGGCATGGAGCACACCCTGAAAACCCCCGGTACGCGCCGGCGCACTCGACCGGGATTTGCCGCGCGTTACCGGCCCAGCAGGGTCAAGCACACGCCGAGTGCCCTTGGTCGAGGCAGCACAGCAGACGCTCGACGGTGTGCTCCAATGGGCCGGAGTTATCCAGCACAAACAGTCCTGCCTCATTGCCGGCGATCAGTTGCGCGGTGAACCGCGCATTGCGCGCCAGGCGTTCTTCAATATCTGGCAAAGACTCACGCCCACGCGCAATCAGTCGCTGGCGCAACACGACCTGGTCAACCGTCAGCAACAACACCAGCAACGTCGGGTAGCGCTCACGGGTTTGCGCCAGGTGCGCACGGGAGCCATTGACCAACACGTCCTCCCCCGCCGCCAGCCACTCGTCAATTTGCCTGGGAATCCCGTAGGACAGCCCATTGGCCTGCCAGCTCAGGGCAAACGCGCCCTCGGCCTCCATCGCGGCAAACTGTTCGGGGCTTACTCCTTGCGCGGCCTCGCCCACGGCTTCCGCCGAACGGGTAATCACGCGGCGCACCAAGCGGCAGCCGCGCTCGGCCAAGCGGGGTCGTGCCGCATCCAGCAGGCTGTCCTTGCCCGAACCCGATGGCCCGATGAGATAGATCAACCTGCCTGCCATGAAAACACCCTCTTTGCTTGTCGCCATATGTGTTGCACTACAGGACGCCTTTACAGCTCTGGGTTTGCCGTCGGCTGCTCGCGTCGTCATCACTGGAAAGTCTATCCAGCAACCGTTGGGTCGCCAGGCCGGAGGTGGCCACACTACCCGAGTACGCCCCACCGCGCATCACGTTCGACGCGGCCATCATTGGGCGAAAGCGCTCGATTCCATACCGACCCGGCAGCGAGGGAATGCCGGCACATCCGCCGATATAGCCTGGGCCGGGGCAAAACAAGACTTGTCCTACGGCTCACCCTGGATCGGGCACGCATGATGTCGAGCGAGCTGTACGCAGGAAGGCATGCCCCTGCCGGGTTTCCATCCCCCGGCGCCCAATCTGCGTACGGCTCGTTCTTTCTTATGCCGCCTCATCGTTAGGACCGGCCCTACACAGATTTCGGGTGGCGTTCGATCACCTCACCGCGCCGTGGCTTGATAGCGCGCAGATCTAAACCCTGATGCCAGTCAGTCAAGAGATAGAACGAACAAAGAGTAACCTGTGGCGAGCGGGCTTGCCCCGTGTTGGGCTGCGAAGCGGCCCCAATAAGGCCACCGCGTTTATCCAGGCATATTAAATCGCCAGGTTTTGGGGCTGCTTCGCAGCCCAACGCGGGGCAAGCCCGCTCGCCACAACAAGCACGCTCAGCACAGCCAGCACGCTCGGCACAGTTACAGGGTAATGACTGGCATTACCCGAAGGTCGCCTTTTGTCATTGGGCGTACTGCCTGCTCAACCCCGGCGGCACGCCGTGCACGTCGGTGTCTTCCCAAGGCCCGTTCGGGCTGATGGAGCGGCTCCAGCCGTTGCTCCAGCGGTAGTAGGTGCGCTGGCGGTAGAAGGTGTCAGGCTGGTCGTCCAGTACGTATACCTGCATCTTGCCGTCCCAGTGGCTGGCGGCGCCAGGGGGCGGGGCGAAGGTGGGTGACGAGGTTGGCACAGGTTTCGGTGCCGGGGTCACCGGGCCGGAGGGCCTGGTGCTCGGCTGGGTCGATGGGCCCGGGGGGATGGTCGGGCCGGTGGGCGCGGGAGGTCGGTGGACCGCACAAGCGCTCAGCCCCAGTACCAGGCTGAGCAAGGTGATACGTGCAAATGCGGTCATAGGCGTTTCCTCGAATTACTGGTCCGGACTGTCGATGGTCAACTGCTGCAGCGCAGTGGTGGTGCTGGCCAGGGGTTGGCTGCGGCCGATCCATTCGCCAGTGGTCGGTTGACCGGCCCGGGATATGCGCGCAACCAGTTGGACTTCGGGGAAGTTGGACAGTTTCAACTGCGGCATCATCGCGTCGGCATCGCCCAGTTCGACGGTGACGGGCAAGTCGGCGACGGTCACGCGCTTGGCCGCCAAAGGCGCCGGCGGGCCAGAGACCGCGCGGGCGAAGATGAAAACGCTGTCGCCCGGCAGGGATTTGGCCTTCACGTCGGCGGACAGATCCACGCGAACTTTCAGCGTCGCCTTAGGCGCTTGGGCGACGGTGCCACCGCTCTCTTTCAGCTTCTCTGCCGCGCGGTCAATCCCGCCTTGCAGGGCAACACGGGAATTATCTTCCGGGGGCAGTTGGGCCAGCAGGCGGCTCCAGTAGTCGATCGCTTCCTGATAGCGCTGGCCTTCAAACGCGGCAATACCGAGCAGGCCGAGGCTGGTGACTTCCTTGGGGTCCAGCTTCAGGGCTTCGTCGGTCAGGGCCTGGATTTTGGGCGACCACTGTTTGTTGTCGGCGAAGTACTGGGCCTGTGCCCATTGCCCCAACAGCTCAGGCTGGCGCCCGGCCAGGGCCACGGTGCGCTCGAAGACTTTGGCGGCATCGGCCGAACGGTCTTGTGCCATGTAGGCACGCCCGAGGAAGTACAGGCCTTCGGCAGAGTCCGGTTGCGCGGCGGCAGCACGTTCCAGGCGGCGGGTCATGTCTTGCATGGACACCGGCGGCTGGGAGAATTCGCGGGTCAGTTCGACCTTGTCGCTGGCGCCATAATGCAGGTAAAGCGCAACGCCCAGCACCGGCACCAGGAACGCCGCCAACAATGGCAAGGGTTTGCCCAGGCGCGACTCGCGGGGTTTTTCCACGCCTTCGGTGTCGGCCAGCAGCTCGCGGGCAGCTTCGGCGCGGCCGGTGTCGAGTTGCGCGGCGTTGAGTACGCCTTCGTCCTGCTGCACTTGCAGCTCGGCCACGCGTTCTTGGTAGAGCGCCACGTTCAGCGCGGTGCGGTCCTCTTCACGCTGGGCACGGCGGCCGCGCAACACAGGGATCAACAGGAAACTCAGGGCAATCAGAAGCAGCAACCCGGCTGCGAGCCAGAAATCAATCATCAGTCTTGGTGTCCAGCAATTGGTCGAGGCGTTTACGCTCTTCGGGGGATAGCGCGTCGGAGCCATCGGTAGGCGCGGCGCGGCGACGGCGGACAATCACGGCCATGACGACCACCCCGGTCAGCAGCAGCCCGGCGGGGCCGAACCAGAGCAGCGCGGTCTTGCCGGTGAGGGCCGGTTTGTAGCGCACGAAATCACCGTAGCGGTCGACCATGAAGTCGATGATCTGCTGGTTGTCCTTGCCCTCCCCCAGCATGCGGAAGATCTCTTTGCGCAGGTCGGCGGCGATCGGCGCGTTGGAATCGGCAATGTCCTGGTTCTGGCACTTGGGGCAGCGCAGTTCCTTGGTCAATTCGCGGAAACGTTCGCGGTCAGCGTCCTTGGCAAATTCGTACGTGTCGATGGCGGCATGGGCCACACCGGCCAAGCCCAGCGCCAGTACGGCAGCGGCTAACAGACGCTTCATGGCTTGGCCTCGTCGACCAGTGCCTGGTACTTGGCGGCCAGTTGCTCACGCCACACCACCTCGTCGATCACGCCGACGTATTTGTCGCGAATCACACCCTTGGCGTCGATAAAGAAGGTTTCCGGGGCACCGTAGACGCCGAGGTTCAAACCGAGGTTGCCGTCTTCATCGCGGATATCCAACTGGTATGGGTTGTGGAACTCGGCCAGCCATTTCAAGGCCGCCGCGTTGTCGTCCTTGTAGTTGATGCCGTAGATCACCACCCCCTTCTCGGCAAGCTTGTTCAGCACCGGGTGTTCGACGCGGCAGGAGATGCACCAGGTGCCCCACACGTTGACCAGCGCCGGTTTGCCCAGCATGTCGGCCTGGGTCAGGGTTTTATCGCCCTGTACCGTCGGCAGGTTGAAGGCAGGGAACGGCTTGCCGATCATGGCCGAGGGCAACTCGGCCGGGTTCAGGTACAACCCGCGATACAGGAACACCGCCATCAGCAGGAACACCGCCAGCGGCACGACCATCAACCAACGCTTCATACCGCCGCTCCTTGCAGACCGAGGGCTTCACGCACCCGGCTCTTGACCTTGACCCGATAGCGCCGGTCCAGCGCCGCGAGCAAACCACCGACCGCCGTGATCAACCCACCGAACCAGATCCAGCGCACGAACGGTTTGACATGCACGCGCACCGCCCAGGCGCCATCACCCAGTGGCTCACCCAGGGCGACGTAGAGGTCACGGGTGAAACCGGCGTCGATCCCGGCTTCGGTCATCATCGAGCTCTGCACGGTATACAAGCGTTTTTCCGGGTGCAGCACGGCCACTTCCTTACCGTTGCGCACCACGCGGATGGTGCCTTTGTCGGAGGTGAAGTTCGGCCCTTCGAAGTGCTTGGCGCCTTCGAAGATGAAGTGATAACCGGCCAGGTCCATGGACTCGCCCGGTGCCAGGCGCAGGTCGCGCTCGGCGCTGTTCTGGCTGGAGAGCACGACGCCCAGGGCGCACACGGCGATGCCGATGTGGGCGATCTGCATGCCCCAGTAGCTGCGGGTCAGGGTCGGCAGGCCATTGATCAGGCCCTTGTGCCGGGTCTTGTCGACAATATCGCGCACACCGGCCAGCAACACCCAGGCGGCGAGCAGGAAGGTGGCCAGTACCGCCCAGTTGAAATCGCCATAGGCGATTCCGGCGATCACCGCCAAGGCGACGCTGCCCAGCAGCACTGGCATCAGCATGCCCGCCAGCCATTTGACCGGGGTGTCTTTCCAGCGCACCAGCACGCCGACCGCCATCACCACCATCAACAGGCCCATCAACGGGATAAACAACGCGTTGAAGTACGGCGGGCCGACGGACAGCTTGGCGCCGCTCAGCGCATCCAGCACCAGCGGGTACAGGGTGCCGAGCAGGATCATCGAGGCGGCCACCACCAGCACCAGGTTATTGCCCAGCAACAGGGTTTCCCGCGACCACAGGTTAAAGCCCACCTGGCTCTTGACCACGGGCGCACGCAGGGCGAACAGGGTCAGTGAGCCCCCCACCACACACAGCAGGAAGATCAGGATAAACACGCCGCGCGCAGGATCAGACGCGAACGCATGCACCGAAGTCAGTACGCCCGAACGCACAAGGAAGGTGCCGAGCAGGCTGAGGGAAAATGCCGCGATGGCCAGCAACACGGTCCAGCTCTTGAACACGCCGCGTTTTTCGGTGACGGCCAGGGAGTGAATCAGCGCGGTGCCCACCAGCCACGGCATGAACGAGGCGTTTTCCACCGGGTCCCAGAACCACCAGCCGCCCCAGCCGAGCTCGTAGTAGGCCCACCAGGAGCCGAGGGTGATGCCAATGCCGAGGAAGGCCCAGGCCACGATGGTCCAGGGCCTCGACCAGCGCGCCCAGGCCGCATCCAGGCGCCCGCCGAGCAAGGCGGCGATGGCGAAGGCAAAGGCCACCGAGAAACCCACGTACCCCATGTAGAGCATCGGTGGATGCACGATCAGGCCGATGTCCTGCAACAACGGGTTGAGGTCATGCCCGTCCGCCGGGATCTGCGGCAGGATGCGGGTAAACGGGTTGGAGGTCATGATCAGGAACAGCAGGAAGCCGATGCTGATCATGCCCATCACCGCCAGCACTCGCGCCAGCATCACCTGTGGCAATTGCCGCGAGAAGATCGACACGGCGAACGTCCAGCCGCCGAGAATCAAGGCCCACAGCAGCAACGACCCTTCGTGGGCGCCCCACACGGCGCTGAATTTGTAATACCAGGGCAAGGCGCTGTTGGAGTTATTGGCCACGTAGGCGACAGAAAAGTCGTCGGTCATAAAGGCGTAGGTCAGGCAGCCGAACGCGAAGACCAGGAATGCACATTGGCCCCAGGCGGCCGGCTGCGCCAGGCTCATCCACAGGCGATCGCCGCGCCAGGCGCCGAGCAACGGCACCACGGCCTGCACGATGGCAAAGCACAGGGCGAGAATCATCGCCAACTGGCCCAACTCTGGAATAAACAGTGCGGACGTCATCACTTAGCCCTCCTTGACGGGTGCTGGAGCGGGTTGGCCGCTGTCTTTCAACGCCTTGGTGACCTCGGGCGGCATGTACTTCTCGTCGTGCTTGGCCAGCACTTCATCGGCCACCACCACGCCGTCGGCGTTGAGCTTGCCCAGGGCGACAATGCCCTGGCCTTCGCGGAACAGGTCCGGGAGGATGCCGCGATAGGTGATGGTCACGGCCTTGTTGAAGTCGGTGACCACGAAGGTGACGTCAAGGGAATCACCGGAGCGTTTGAGCGAGCCCTTCTCCACCATGCCGCCGGCGCGGATGCGCGTGTCCTGCGGGGCTTCGCCATTGGCGATCTGGGTCGGGGTGTAGAACAGGTTGATGTTCTGTTGCAGGGCACTCAAGGCCAGGCCGACGGCAATGCCGACGCCCACCAGGATGGCAAGGATGATCAACAGACGCTTTCTACGCAGCGGATTCACTTTTCGGTCTCCCGGCGCAGACGACGCGCCTCTTGTTGCAGGTAACGCTTGCGAGCCAGGATCGGCGCGGCGACGTTGAGGGCCAGCACCGCCAGGCAGATGCCATAGGCCGTCCAGACATACAGGCCATGGTGGCCCATGGCGAGAAAATCACTGAAAGAAGCAAAACTCATCCACGCGCTCCCAGGCTGGCTTGCACTTCGGCCTTGACCCACGTGGTGCGGGCTTCACGCTTGAGCACTTCGAGGCGCATGCGCATCAGCAGCACCGCGCCGAAGAAGCAGTAGAACCCCAGCACCATCAGCAGCAGCGGTGCCCACATTTCCACGGGCATGGCCGGCTTTTCGGTGAGGGTGAAGGTGGCGCCCTGGTGCAGGGTGTTCCACCACTCCACCGAGTATTTGATGATCGGGATATTGATCACGCCGACAATCGCCAGCACCGCGCAGGCCTTGGCGGCGCTGTCACGATTGCTGATCGCGTTGCCCAGGGCAATCAGACCGAAGTACAGGAACAGCAGGATCAACATGGACGTTAGTCGTGCATCCCACACCCACCACGACCCCCAGGTGGGTTTGCCCCAGATCGCGCCCGTGACCAGCGCCACGGCGGTCATCCACGCGCCGATGGGCGCGGCGCATTGCAGGGCGACGTCCGCCAGCTTCATCTTCCACACCAGGCCGACGATGCCGCACACCGCCAGCATCACGTAGCAGGACTGGGCCAGCATCGCGGTGGGCACATGGATATAGATGATGCGAAAGCTGTTGCCTTGCTGGTAGTCCGGCGGCGCGAAGGCCAGGCCCCAGACCAGGCCGATGCCGATCAGCAAAATGGCGGCGACGCTCAACCACGGCAGCAGCTTGCCGCTGATGCCGTAAAACCACTTAGGCGAGCCGAGCTTGTGAAACCAGGTCCAGTTCATTGCTGTTTCCATCACGGTTGCTGCCCGTCGTCACGGGAAGCTCAGGGTCTTTACTGGCTAAGGTTTAGAACGCTTGGCCAGACCTCATTATTCGCCGACGCTGATCTTCAGGCCGGCCGCTATAGCAAAGGGTGTCAGGGTTACCGCCAGGGCGGTCAGGCTACCCAGCCACAGCAGGTAACCGGTCGCCGGCATGCCCATGAGCGCGGCTTGCAAAGCGCCGCTGCCCAGGATCAACACCGGGATATACAACGGCAGAATCAACAGCGCCAGCAACAGGCCTCCGCGCTTCAAACCTACCGTCAGCGCCGCGCCTACCGCCCCCAACAGGCTGAGGGTCGGCGTGCCGAGCAACAAGGAAAGCAGCAACACCGGCAGGCACTCAGTGGGCAACCCTAGCATCATCGCCAGCAACGGCGAGAGCAGCACCAGCGCCAGGCCGGAAAAAGCCCAGTGTGCCAGTACCTTGGCCAGTACCAGAAGTGGCAGGGGGTGCGACGAAAGGACCCACTGTTCGAGGGAACCGTCTTCGAAATCACTGCGAAACAGCCCATCCAGCGAGAGCAGGACGGATAAAAGCGCCGCCACCCACACCAGCCCCGGCGACAAGGTTTGCAACAGTTTAGTCTCGGGGCCGACGGCCAACGGGAACAATGCGATCACAATCGCGAAGAACACCAGCGGGTTGGCCAGTTCCGCCGGGCGGCGGCACAACAACCGCGCTTCGCGTGCGACCAGCAGGGCGAACACACTCATAGCGACCACCGGCCCAGGTCAAGGTCACGGTAGCCGGCGGGCATACGCACCAGCGTGTGGTGGGTGGTCAGCACCACCATGCCGCCCTGCTCGCAGTGACGGGCCAGGTGCTCTTCGAGCTGGGCGACGCCTTGTTTATCGAGGGCGGTGAACGGTTCGTCGAGAATCCACAACGGCGGGCCCGGCAGGTACAGGCGCGCCAGAGCCACGCGACGCTGTTGGCCAGCGGACAGGGTGTGACAGGGAACGTCTTCAAAGCCCTTGAGGCCGACTGCGGCCAGGGCCTGCCAGATGGCATCGCGGGAGGCAGGGTGATGCAGGGCGCTGAGCCAGCTGAGGTTTTCTTCGGCGCTGAGCACGTCCTTGATACCGGCGGCGTGGCCGATCCAGACCAGGTTGCGGGCCAGCTCGGTGCGCTGTTCGTTCAACGGCTTGCCATTGAGCCGGACTTCACCGGCCGTCGGCTGCATCAGCCCGGCCAGCAGGCGTAACAGGCTGGTCTTGCCGCTGCCATTGGGGCCGCTGATCTGCACCATGTCACCGCCCGCCAGACGCAATTCGAGGTGTTCGAACAGCAGGCGCAGGTCGCGTTCACAGGCAAGCGCTACGGCTTCAAGAAGAGGGCTGGTCAAGAGATCGCGGGCCTTTACGGTTCAAGTCGGCGGTGCAGCGGCCGTTATAGAAAGAAGCACAATAACGGCTTTGGCGACCGATTTTAGAGAGCTGGATCAAATAGTTGTGAGGTTTTTACCGCTCTCTTTGCAGACGGGCGGCATTATACATGCGATGCCCTACGCTAAAGAGGGCAATTTCCCAGAGACGACGCGCGCGATGACCGGTGAGATCAACCTTCCTACGCTTCCTCCCGCCCCGGTGGCCGGGCAAAGCCCCGCGCCTGCCCCAGGCGCCTTGCTCAAACTGCTGGAGCCGCAAATCGGGCTGATCGACCCGGGTAAAACCGTGAACGCCGAGGTTCTCGCCCTGAAACAAGGGGGCGAGGCGTTTCAGCTGTTGCTCAAATTGACCCTGGACGGTGGCCGCCAGACCCTGGTGCAGGCCAGCAGCCCGCAGCCCTTGCCGCTGGGCACTAACGTATCGGTCAGCCAGACCCCGGCCGGCAACCTGGCCATCAGCCTGCAACAAGCCTTGAGCGCCAATGTCGCCGCACTGACCCGTATCGATACGTCCAAGCTGCCGGAAGGCACCCTGCTGCAGGCCAAGGTGCTGACCACCCAGGCCCTGCCCCAGGGCACCACGCAGCCGGCGATCTATCGGTCGCTGGTGACCGTGCTCAATAACGCCTTGGCTGGCGCGACGCTGACCGTGGAAAGCCCGCAACCCCTGCGCGTGGGCAGTTTGCTCAGCGCCGTGGTGCAGAACGCGCAAACCCTGAACTTCGTGCCGTTGAGTGGGCTCAAGGATCAATTGGCGGTCACCCAGCAACTCGCCACCCAGCAAAGTCGCCAGGGCTCGCTGGATGTAGTGTTCACCGCGCTGCAAAACCTGCCGAAAAGTGACAGCACCTCGGCCGACCTGCGCGCGGCCGCCGAGCGTTTGCTGGCCGCGTTGCCCGACCTGGCGCAGGTCAGCAACCCCAAGGTGCTGGCGCAGGTGATCCAGAACAGCGGGGCCTTTCTCGAAGCCAAATTACTCGCGGGGCAAAACCCGCAGGTACCGCCGCTGGATATGAAGGGCGCGCTGCTGCGCCTGGTCGCCGACCTGGTACCGGCCCTGCCGGCCAGCACCAACTTGAGTGCCATCCTCGCTGCCAACACCCTGGCCCAGGTCTTACCGAACTTTGTGCGTAGCCCGCTGAACACCCTGGGCCAGGTCAGCGCCCGACAAATACCCGCCAGTTTCCCGCTGCCCGAACGGCTCATGGCAAAGCTGGAGGGTGAAGGCGACTTGGAAAACCTGCTGCGCCTGGCCGCCGGAGCGATCTCGCGCCTGCAGAGCCACCAGCTGTCGAGCCTGGAGCAAACCGGTACCACTGCCGATGGCCGGCTGCAAACCACCTGGCAACTGGAAATCCCCATGCGCACGTTGCAAGACATCGTGCCGTTGCAGGTCAAGTTCCAGCGTGAAGAGCCGACGCCGGACAAGGAACAGCCTGAACGTAAAGACAAAAAGGACCCCAAGCAGATGCTCTGGCGCGTCGAATTGGCCTTCGATATGGAGCCGCTGGGGCCGTTGCAGGTCCAGGCGCAACTGACCCAAGGCAAGCTGTCCAGCCAGTTGTGGGCCTCGCGCCCCTTCACCGCCAGCCTGATCGAGAGCCACCTGGGCAGCCTGCGCGAGCGCCTGGTGTCATCGGGGCTCAACGTCGGCGATCTGGATTGCCACCTGGGCACGCCACCCCGCGGGCCAAAAACCGGGTTGGAACAACGCTGGGTGGATGAAACCGCATGAAAAACTCCAACCCGCCGCGCCAGGCAATTGCGCTCAAATACGACGGCCAGCAAGCGCCGACCCTGACCGCCAAGGGCGACGACGCCCTGGCCGAAGCGATACTCAAGTTGGCCCGGGAAAATGAAGTGCCTATCTATGAAAACGCCGAGCTGGTAAAGCTGCTCGCGCGCATGGAACTGGGGGACAGTATCCCGGAGGAGTTGTACCGCACGATCGCCGAGATCATTGCGTTTGCCTGGACGTTGAAGGGCAAGTTTCCGGTGGGGTACGACCCGGATGCCGGGCCCGTGGAGCGGGATGTGACCGAGCGTGGCGACGATTACTGAATGTACGCATCTTTGTGGCCAGTGGACTTGTTGTGACGAGCGGGTTTGTTGTGGCGAGCGGGCTTGCCCCGCGTTGGGGCGCGAAGCGGCCCCATTACAGGCGATGTGTTTTTAACTGACACACCGCGGTGCCTGGTTTTAGGGCTGCTGCGCAGCCCAACGCGGGGCAAGCCCGCTCGCCACAACAAACCCGTTCACCACAGCAAGCCCGCTCGCCACAGGGATCCCATGTTTACTGCGCGACAGCGCTAAGTCGACATTCAGCTTGAGGTCAATTCAAGACTTCGCTCAGGGGGATGAAATTGACGCGATCACCCATCTCCAGCGTCGTACCCTCCAACACCTCCACCAACCCTTGCGCCCACGCCGCGCTGCGCAGCACGCCGGAGCTCTGGTTGCGATAGATGATCGCCCGGCCCTGCTCGATGCGCCCGCGCAGGTATTCGCGGCGGTTGCCCGGCTTGGGCCAGGTGAAGCCCGCAGGCACTTCGAAACGCAGCGGCTCAACTTCTGCCACACCTTGGCGGCGCAACAGGTAAGGCCGTGCCAACAGGGCAAAGGTCACCAGGGTCGATGCCGGGTTGCCCGGCAGGCCGATCACCGGTACGCCGCGGAAGTGACCAAAGGTCAGCGGCTTGCCCGGCTTGATCGCCAGCTTCCACAAGGCCAGTTCACCCTCTTCACGCAAGGCGATGCCAAGGAAGTCCGCCTCGCCCACCGACACTCCGCCGGTCGACAGAATCAGGTCGACATGGCCCAGGCCCGCCAGGCGGGTACGCGTCTGCTCCAGGTCATCGGGAAGAATACCGGCATCGATCACATCGCAGCCCAGGCGTTCGAGCCAGCTGCATAGCACGCGGCGGTTGCTGTTGTAGATCTGGCCTGGGCCCAACGGCAAACCCGGCTCGATCAATTCGTCGCCGGTGGACAGCACCCCGACGCGCACACGGCGCACGATGCTCAAGCAGTCGTGGCCCAGCGACGCCGCCAGGCCCAGTTCGATCGGGCCCAGGCGTGTGCCAGCGGACAGTACCCGTTCGCCCACCGTGGTTTCCTGGCCCTGGGGGCGAATGTTCTGGCCGACGCGCAGCGGCTGAGTAAAGCTGACGCGCTCATCGGCATGGACCTCGGCGTTTTCCTGCATCTCAACGCAGTCCGCGCCTTCGGGCACTGGCGCTCCCGTGAAGATGCGCGCACAGGTCCCCAGGGCCAAGGGCTGCGGCGCGGCCCCTGCGAAAATGCGCTGGCTCACCACCAGCGGCTCTCCCGTCCAGTCCGCCAGGCGCACGGCGTAACCGTCCATGGCGCTGTTGGGCCAGGGCGGCAGGTCGAGGGTCGAGACCATGTCTTGCGCCAATACCCGACCGTCGCACTCGGCCAGGGGCAATACTTCCTGCTCGCGGATCGGTGCCGCTTCAGCCATGTCCAGTAATTGCCGCAGTGCGTCTTCCACCGGCATCAGGGCACCGGTCTTGCCCGGCTTATCCACGGGATTCACAGGGTTCGGCCTGCTTGAGGTGCGGCACGAAGTTGCAGGGGCGGTGACGGTTGTCCAACTGCTCGGCGAGGATACCGTCCCACCCGGTGCGCACGGCGTTGGTAGAGCCGGGCAGGCAGCACACCAGGGTGCCATTGGCCAGGCCGGCCAGGGCGCGGGATTGCACGGTGGAGGTGCCGATATCGGCCACGGAGATCTGCCGGAACAGTTCACCGAAGCCGTCGACCTGTTTGTCCAGCAGGCAGCTCACGGCTTCCGGGGTGCTGTCGCGACCGGTGAAGCCAGTGCCACCGGTGATCAACACCACTTGCACCACGTCTTCGGCGATCCAGTGGGCGACCTGGGCGCGGATCTTGTAGAGGTCGTCCTTGAGCAGCACGCGTTCGGCAAGGTGGTGGCCGGCGGCGATCAGGCGGTCGACGAACACCTGGCCCGACGTGTCGGTGTCCAGGGTGCGGGTGTCGCTGACGGTCAGTACAGCGATATTCAGGGGTACGAAGGGCGCATCTGCCTTGGCTTTCATGGCACGGTCCGGTTGTCGAAGGAACAGCCCGATGTTATATCACAGGCCCCCATTTACCTGCCGCTGCGGAACCCACATGCCCGATGATTCTTCGCCCCTGCCCTGTTCGATTCTGCTGCTGGCCGGTGGCCGCGGCCAACGCATGGGCGGCCAGGACAAAGGTCTGCTCCAATGGCACGGCGCGCCGTTGATCGCGCACTTGCAGCGCCTGGTCCGGCCGCTGACCGACGACCTGATCATCTCGTGCAATCGCAACCAGGACCGGTATGCGCCCTACGCCGACCAACTGGTGAATGACGACAGCCCGGACTTTCCCGGGCCGCTGGCGGGCGTCCGCGCGGGATTAGCCGCCGCACGCCATGAACATTTGCTGGTTTTGCCGTGCGATGTCCCGCACCTCGATGCCCAACTGCTCGCCGACCTGCGTAGGATTGCACAACAGCATCCACAGCTGCCGGTGATGGTGCGTCACGGTGAGTTCTGGGAACCCTTGATCTGCATCATCCCGACCAGCCTGCAAACCGAGGTAGAACGGGGTTGGCAAGCCGGTGAGCGCAGTCCGCGCAAGCTCTTCCTGCAACTGGGTGGCGTGGGGCTGGACTGCCCGCCCGATGACCCGCGCCTGGCCAACCTGAACACACCCGCGCTGTTACACACGCAGCCTGGCGTGTCAGAATGAACCTCGCACAAGGAACTTTGTCGACGCCTTATACGTCACAGAGTCAGCACTCAAAAAGAATTCTCTCGGAGACACACTCATGACTCAACGGACCATCGCCGCTCTCATGCTTGCACTGGGCCTCGCTACCCTTGCCGGTTGCGCCTCGCCAACAGTGATCACCCTGAATGACGGTCGCGAAATCCAGGCCGTCGACACCCCGAAATACAATGAAGATACGGGTTTCTACGAATTCGAACAGCTTGACGGCAAGCGCACCCGCATCAACAAAGACCAGGTTCGCACCGTTAAAGACCTGTAAGCCCAGCGCTTGCACCCAAGGCCCGCCGCGTGCGGGCCTTGTCGTTTCCGGGGGTTACCAGTGGAGGGTGATCTGGCTGCGGAAACTGCGCGCCTCACCGCTGACCGGGTCGATAAAACGCACCCCCTGGGCCAGCAGTTTCAAGGGGTTGGCGTAGTCGTCCACGGCATCCTTGATCACCTCTGGGTAGAACGGGTCGTTGCAGATACTCGCCCCCAGCGCTGTCATGTGCACGCGCAGCTGATGCTTCTTACCGGTCACAGGGAACAGGCCGTAACGCCATAAGTCGCCGTGTTTTTCACGCACTTCAACCGCCGTTTCGGTGTTGCTGGCACCCTCGCCTTCCTGCATGCGGAAGAACGGTTCGCCATCGACCAGGCGGCTTTTATGCACGAGGGGGAAGGCCAGGTTCGGCAAGGCCGGGGCGATGGCTTCGTAGAATTTATCGATCCGGCGCGTGGGGAACAGTTGCTGGTAGGCCGAACGGCTGTGGGGATTGGCCGAGAACAGCACCAGCCCCGCCGTATGCCGGTCGATGCGATGCAGGGGCACCAACGACGGGTTATCCAGACGGCGAATCAGGCGACGCAACAGGGTTTGCTCGACATATTCACCGGCCGGGGTCACGGGCAGGAAATGCGGCTTGTCGGCCACCACCAAGTGCTCGTCGGCATACAGGATGGTTTCCTGCACCGGGATCACTTTTTCGTTGGGCACTTCACGGAAGTAATAGATGCACAGGCCTTCCTTGTAGGCCAGGTCCAGCGGAATCGGGCAGCCGTTGATATCCAGCACCCGACCACGCGCAATGCGGTCCAGCCAATGTTCACGACTGATCGCCGGGAAATGCCCGCACAGGCACTCCAGTACCGTCGCCCAAGAGCCGGGAGGCAAATACAAAGTGCTGGCTTGGTGCTGGGACGCGGAAAAACCGGAAGTGGACATGCCGATGCTCGAAACCTGGAAAAACAGGCCGGCATTATCCCGCATGGAGCGGGATCAAGCCTAGGGCGGATCTCAGGCCTTGGCCAATTCCGCGCGCAGGATCGGCGAGGCACTGGCCGCCTCGGTGAACTCCTTGAGCCAGCGCAGCACGTCCACCGCCTCCCAGCGGCCGGGGTCGTACAACGCGTAGAGCAAGCCCTGGTAACCCACCACATCCAGCTGCTTGTGGTAACCGGCGCGCTGGAACAACGCCTCGATCTCCGCAAAGCAGGTATTGAAATGCACTTTGTTAAACGGCGTCTTGCCTTCCGTGACCAGGCCGTCGAGGCGCAGCTCGTTCACCGCGTCGCGCACGACATCGGCGGACATGCGATTGACGCTGCTTTTCAGTTGTTCAACATTCACCACGGGCGTTCCCTCTACTCAATCGCTGTACAAACATACAGTAACGTAATATTCGGAAACTCGCCATCGCATAAACGTCAGCGCAGGAAGGCGACAACCTGCTCAGTGTCGAAAGGCCAATCCAGTTCAGCTCCGGTATCTACCCGTCGAAGCACCGGAATCCTTAGGCCGTAGGCGTCGGTCAGGTCTTCGGGATCGGTGATATCAACCAACTCGACCAGCAACCCGCGTTCGACGAGCGGAATGATTTCGGCCTCGGCAATTTCACAAAGATGGCAACCCAGGGTGCCGAACAGCTGGCATTCAGGAAGCATGACGAATGGACCTGATCAGTAAGTAGACGAGCATTCTAAGCCTGACGAAAACCTGTGGCGAGGCGGCCCGTTGTGGCAGGCTTACTGCGTTGAGCAAACTGCCTGTGGCGAGCGGGCTTGCCCCGCGTTGGGCTGCGCAGCAGCCCCAAAACCAAACACCGTATTTCTGCCTGAGGGAACGTGGGGGTTCTATTGGGGCCGCTTCGCGCCCCAACGCGGGGCAAGCCCGCTCGCCACAACAAGCCCGTTCGCCACAAACATCACAATAGGCCCGCTTGCCACGGCAGCTCATCAACCACAATAAGCCCGCCGACCACAATAAAACCCTGACCCAGATCACCATGGCCTATAACTGACTCAGCCACTCTCACGACCTTTTGTCCGCTCGCCCCGCAACGGAGATGCTTGTGTTCGCCAACCTGCTGATCATTCTGGCCTCATCCCTGGTGGTGATTGCGCTGTTTCGCCGGCTGCAATTGCCCCCGGTGCTGGGCTACCTGTGCGTGGGCCTGGCCGTGGGACCGACCGCCCTCGACTGGGTGAATGACAGTGAAGCATTGCCCGACCTGGCCGAACTCGGCGTGGTGTTCCTGCTGTTTTCCCTGGGCCTGGAGTTTTCCCTGACCAAGATGCTCGCCCTGCGCCACGTGGTGTTTGGCTTGGGCAGCTTGCAGGTAGTGGGCTGCGGGATGCTGCTGGGAGGCCTGTTGATGGGGTTTGGGCTCGCGCCCGGCGTCGCACTGTTGCTCGGCGCCGGGCTGGCCTTGTCCTCCACGGCCATCGTCAGCAAGGAGCTGACCAGCCTCGGAGAAATCTTCAGCAGCCATGGCCAGAATGCGATTGGCGTGTTGCTGTTCCAGGATGTGGTCGCGGTGCTGCTGTTGACGCTGGTGCCGGTGTTTACCGGCAGCAGTGAACAGGCCTGGTACTGGGCGCTGCCACTGACCCTGGGCAAGACCGGGGTGCTGTTCATTGGCCTGTTGCTCGCCAGCCGTTGGTTGTTGCCACGCCTGTTCCATGAAGTCGCCGCCTCCCACTCGGCTGAGCTGTTCGTGCTGCTGGCCTTGGTGATCGTCCTGCTGACGGCCTGGCTCACCCATTTGCTTGGGCTCTCCCCTGCCCTCGGCGCCTTTCTGGCCGGCATGCTGCTGGGAGAAAGCCACTACCGGCACCAGATCGAAGCGGATATCCGGCCATTTCGCGACATCCTGCTGGGGCTGTTTTTCGTCAGCATCGGCATGCTGATCGACCTGCAACTGTTCCTTAGCCACAGCCTGCTGATCCTCGGCCTGACCCTCACGCTGATGCTGGTCAAAGGGTGTGTGGTGGCCGCACTGGTCAAGCTGCGTGGCAGCGACAGCGAAACCGCCTGGCGCAGTGGCCTGGCCCTGGCCCAGGGCGGCGAATTTTGTTTTGCATTGATGGCGCAGATGCAACAGGGCCGGCTGATACCCGATGAATTCAACGGCCTGCTGCTCGCCGCGACCTTCTGCTCGATGCTGCTGACCCCACTGCTGTTGCGCGCCGCACCGGCCATCGCCCTGCGTCTGCACCGTAAACCCAACCAGCAAGTACAACTGGAAGCCATCACCGCGCTCAACGCCCAATTGCACGGGCATGCGGTGATCTGTGGCTACGGGCGGGTCGGCCAATCCATCGGGCGTTTCCTGCGTCGGGAACAACAGGCTTACATCGCCCTAGATGATGACCCGGAACGGGTGCAGGAAGCCGCCACCGAAGACAGCAGCGTGCACTACGGCGACTGCCGCCGTGGCGCCTTGCTCAGCGCGGTCGGCCTGGAGCGGGCGCGGTTGGTGGTGATCGCGGTGGACAATACCGATGTGGCCCTGGCGGTGCTGAAGGAGGCGCGCCGGATCAACCCGCAGGTACCGATCCTGGTGCGCACCCGCGACGACAGCCAACTGGCCGAGCTGAAAGCCGCCGGCGCCAGCGAAGTGGTGCCGGAGCTATTGGAGTCGAGCCTGATGCTCGCCTCCCACGCCTTGATCCTGCTGGGCCTGCCGGACCATCAGGTGCAGGCGCGGGTGGATGAAGTGCGACATAACCGCTACCGCCTGCTGCACGGCTTTTATTCGCACCCGGGCACTGACGAAGAGGCGCCGATCAATCCTGACTGACTGCGCCGATCTTGTGGATCGACAGGTCCGCGCCGTAATACTCCTCTTCCTGGCTAAGGCGCAGCCCATGTACGTGCTTGATCACGCCATACACCAACAGGCCGCCGCCCAGCGCCACGACCACGCCGAGGGCCGTACCGATCAACTGGCTGAGCAGGCTCACGCCGCCCAAACCGCCCAGGGCCGCCTGGCCGAAGATGCCGCAGGCAATGCCGCCCCACACGCCGCACAGGCCATGCAGCGGCCACACGCCCAGTACGTCGTCGATTTTCCAACGATCCTGGGCGGCGATAAAGCACCACACAAACAGGCCACCGGCCACTACCCCCGTGACCAGAGCGCCCACCGGGTGCATCAGGTCGGAACCGGCGCAGATCGCCACCAGCCCGGCCAGCGGGCCGTTGTGCAGGAAGCCGGGGTCGTTGCGACCGATCACCAGGGCCGCCACGGTGCCACCGACCATGGCCATCAACGAATTGACCGCCACCAGGCCGCTGACCCCGTCCAGGGTCTGGGCGCTCATCACGTTAAAACCGAACCAGCCGACGATCAGAATCCACGAGCCCAGCGCCAGGAATGGAATACTCGACGGCGCAAACGCCACCAGGCGCCCTTCGCGATAACGTCCATTGCGCGGCCCCAGCAACAGCACCGCCGCCAGCGCCAGCCAGCCGCCCATGGCATGCACCACCACCGACCCGGCAAAATCATGGAAGCGGGCACCAAAGGTCGCGAGCAACCAGGCTTGCAGGCCGAAATTGCCGTTCCACACCATGCCTTCGAAAAACGGGTAGATGAAGGCTACGATCAACGCCGTCGCGCACAACTGCGGAGCGAACTTTGCACGCTCGGCAATGCCCCCGGAAATGATCGCCGGGATCGCGGCGGCAAAGGTCAGCAGGAAGAAGAACTTCACCAGGCCATAGCCATGATCGACACTGATCACCGCGGCCGGATGCATGAAACTCACGCCATAGGAGATCCAATAGCCTATAAAGAAATAGGCCAGGGTCGAGATGGCGAAGTCGCTGAGGATCTTCGACAGGGCGTTGACCTGGTTCTTCTGGCGCACGGTGCCGACTTCGAGGAAGGCGAAACCGGCATGCATGGCCAGGACCATGACCGCACCAATCAGGATGAACAGAGTGTTGGAGCTATGGACAAGAGTGTCCACCGCGCTTTGCAAATTTTCCATGGAGGTTGGCAGGCCTGCATTAAAGGCAAAAAGCACCAAAGCGGTTCAAGCCAGCGAATCGCGCACTAAATTGGCACCAGCGGCCCCACCCCTCTTGCGAGGGTGTGAACCGCTTTAGCGCAGCGATCAGCACAACGGGCCATCCCCGACAGGGTTTTTCCGCGAGTTTCAGTTATTTTGGGTAAGGTTTTTGTAGGCTTGAGCCCCGACCGCCCAGATTCAGCGCAGGCCCAGGGGCAGGCGCACCAAGGCAAAGCAAAAGCTGTACCACACAATTGCAATGAACCTTCACCGACACCGGTGACTCGAAACCACACGCATAGATCAGCCACTCACGGAGATAACCATGGC
Organism: Pseudomonas sp. FG86; assembly: GCF_057808775.1. Classification (NCBI taxonomy): domain Bacteria; kingdom Pseudomonadati; phylum Pseudomonadota; class Gammaproteobacteria; order Pseudomonadales; family Pseudomonadaceae; genus Pseudomonas; species Pseudomonas sp. FG86. The sequence continues at coordinate 90,953 of NZ_JBMDIS010000015.1, forward strand.
CAGCAAAACGACGAAGACGGCTCAAGAAATACTGATGGCGGATTTTCAAACCCTGGTCAGCGATACCGAAAAGTTGCTCGACGACACCGCCATCCTGGCCGGCGACCAGGCCGACGAGCTGCGCGCCAAGATCCACGACAGCCTGCTCAAGGCCCGCGAAACCCTGCAACTGACCGAAGATTCCCTGCGCGAGCGCAGCAAGGCCGCCGTTACGGCAACGGAAGATTACGTGCAGGCCAACCCCTGGCAGTCGGTGGGCATTGCCGCCGGCGTGGGCTTTCTGATCGGCCTGTTGGCTACAAGGCGCTAAATCATGTCTATCGGCGAATCCGGCTCGTCAACGGGCCCAAGTTCTACCTCACGGCGCCTGGGTGCGGCTGTGCTGGGCTTGCTGCACAGCCATGTCGAACTGTTTGGTATCGAATTGCAGGAACAGAAGGCGCGCACGGTCAGCCTGCTGCTGTTTGCCGGCCTGGCGCTGGTGTTTGCCCTGTTGTTGCTGGTGGGGTTGTCGACCCTGGTGATGATCCTGGTATGGGACACCGGCTACCGGCTGACCGGGATCGTCTGCCTCTGCGTGTTCTATACCCTGGCGGCAGCCTTTTGCGGCGTGCGCCTGAAAGCAGCGGTGTTCGATGAGTCCACGCCGTTCCACGCCACGCTCGAAGAGCTGGCCAATGATCGGGAGCGCCTGTTGCCATGAGCCTGAATGAAATCCCGCCCTCCACGACCCGTCGGGAAATGCGCAAGGCGTTGATCCGCCTGCGCATGGAAATGCACCGCCAGGAAATCCGCCACGAGTCCCAGCAACTGATGCTGCCCCTGACCAAGGTGCGCAACATGAGCCATAACTGGCAGGACAGCCTCGGCATCAAGCACGCGCCGCTGTGGGGCGTGGCGGCGGTGACGCTGATCGGCTTCTTTACCGGCAAGGGTGCCAAGGGCGGCAGCATCAGTAGCCTGACCCGCCTGGTGCGACTGGGCGCTGGCTTGATTCCACTGATCAAACTGGCCATGCAAGGCGCTTCACGCAAAGGTTGAGCCCTGCTGGCTGCATTCTTGCAAACAGAAACGACCCGGCCCTCCTGCGAGGGCCGGGTCTTTTTTCGCCAACGCTTTTAAGGAGGCCCCGTGATTGACGGGCAACCGCTCGCCTGCTTCCAGCCGTTTATCGACACCGCCACCGGACGCATTGCCGGCGTTGAGGCCCTCGGCCGCCTGCGCCAGGCTGATGGCCGCCTGCTCTCCGTCGGCCCGCTCTTTGCCGACCCGCGCACCCCAGGCGGAGCATTGCGTCGCCTGGACCGGCAGATTCGTGACAACGCCTTGAGCCGCCTGCATGAGGTGCCGCAGGACTGGTTCCTCAGCCTGAACATCTCGCCGCGCTGGATCAACCGCTTGCGCGTCGGCCAGGCCTTGCCCAGCCTGCAACAGCTCAAAGCCCATGACGTCGACCCGGCCCGTATCGTGTTCGAGATCACTGAACTGGGTGGTGATATCCAGCGCCTGGCCGATGTGGTGGCGCGCTATCGCGAGGCCGGCGCGCGCATTGCCATCGATGACTTCGGCGCCGGTTATTCCCAGCTCGACCGGGTACTGGCTTTGCAGCCGGACATTCTCAAGCTGGACATGCGCCTGTTCCAGGAAGCCGCCCGCGGAGGCCCCAGCAGCGAAGTGGTGCGCGCCCTGGCGCAAATGGCGGAAAAAACCGGCTGCTGGATCATCGCCGAGGGGGTAGAAACCGAGGCGCAGTTGAGCTTCGCCCTGGAGTGTGGCTCGCGTTATGTGCAAGGTTATCTGTTCGCCCAGGCCCAGTTGGACTGGTTTGCCACCGATGCCTTCGTGCCGCGTTTTGCCCAACTGCGTGCCGCGTACGTCCAGCAGAAACTGGCGGAGCGCGGGCGCGTCATGCAACTGCGCCGGCAATTGGCCGAGCTGATGAGCATCCTGCAGGCCTGGGCCCAGGGCCAGGCGCCACTGAGCCAGCTGCCGCAACTGCCGGACTATCCATGGTTGTTGCGCTTTTACCAATGCGACCGCCATGGCACCCAATTGACGCCCAACTTCGAATGGCGCCAGGACGCCTGGCAAGCCGACAGCCGCTATCTGGGCCACAACTGGTCGTGGCGCCCATACTTCTATCATCTGCTGGCTGAAGGCTGGGAGGAGCGGCGCCTGACGCTGTCCTCGACCTACCGCGATGCCACCACCAACCAGTATTGCCTGACCGCCGGACAATTCTTCGATAATGGCCAGCGCTTGCTGTTGATCGATATCGACGCGGCCGGCCTGTAGATTTTTGCTTGCCCCGCCAAGGCGGAACCGGGAAGCTGGGCGGGTCATTCACCGCACGGAGAGTACCCGCCTTGGATTGGCCCACCCTGCTGACCCGCGAACGTCTTGGTAAACCGCTGCACAGCCCGGAAGAACTGGGCCGCAGCCCGTTTCACAAAGACCACGACCGCATCATTTTCTCCGGCGCGTTTCGCCGCCTGGGCCGCAAGACCCAAGTGCACCCTGTGTCGAGCAACGACCATATCCACACGCGCCTGACCCATTCACTGGAAGTCAGCTGCGTCGGACGGTCACTGGGCATGCGCGTGGGCGAAACGCTACGCAGCGCCCTGCCCGACTGGTGCGACCCGAGCGACCTGGGCATGGTGGTGCAATCAGCCTGCCTGGCCCATGACATCGGTAACCCGCCGTTCGGGCATTCCGGCGAAGATGCGATTCGCCATTGGTTCCAGCAGGCGGCCGGGCGCGGCTGGCTGGACGACATGAGCACGGCCGAGCGCAATGACTTCCTCAATTTCGAAGGCAACGCCCAGGGCTTTCGGGTACTCACGCAGCTGGAATACCACCAGTTCGACGGCGGTACCCGGCTGACCTACGCCACGTTGGGCACCTACCTGAAATACCCCTGGACCGCACGCCACGCGGACTCGTTGGGCTACAAGAAGCACAAGTTCGGCTGCTATCAAAGCGAACTGCCGATCCTCGAACAGATCGCCCACAAGCTCGGCCTGCCGCAACTCGAAGAACAACGTTGGGCCCGCCACCCGTTGGTGTACCTCATGGAAGCGGCGGACGACATCTGCTACGCCCTGATCGACCTGGAAGACGGCCTGGAAATGGACTTGCTGCAATACGCCGAGGTCGAGTCGCTGCTCCTCGACCTGGTGGGCGACGACCTGCCGCAGACCTATCGGCAACTCGGCGCCCAGGATTCGCGCCGACGCAAACTGGCGATCCTGCGCGGCAAGGCCATCGAACACCTGACCAATGCGGCGGCGCGGGCCTTTGTCGAACAGCAGGACGCCTTGCTGGCCGGCATGCTGCCCGGTGACCTGGTCGAGCATATGCACGGCCCCGCCAAGCGTTGTGTGTTGGATGCCAAAGACATGGCGCGCAAGAAGATCTTCCAGGACAAGCGCAAGACCCTGCATGAAATCGGCGCCTACACCACGCTGGAAATTCTCCTCAACGCCTTCTGTGGTGCAGCCCTTGAGCAACATGGCGGGCGCACGCCGTCGTTCAAGAACCGACGCATCCTCGATCTGCTCGGCAATAGCGCACCGGATCCGGCCTGGTCGCTGCACGCCTCGTTCCTGCGAATGATTGACTTCATCGCCGGCATGACCGACAGCTACGCCACTGAGATGGCGCGGGAAATGACCGGGCGCTCAAGCCCTCAATAATGTTTTCGATCACGCGTCTGTTCCCTGAAAAGAATCTCCCTACGATGGGAACAGAGCGGCCTGATCGAATTCGTACAAACCGCCGATGAATAATCACGCACCCTCTTAGGGGGCATGGCGAGACGTTCCTACGCCCCGCCCAATCGCCGCTTGACTCACCGTGTGCCCTTCTTATGCCTAGATATCGCCTTCGCCTCCTGTTGGTGGAGGATCACCCTTTTCAGCTGCTGGCGACCCAGTGCCTGCTCAACAGCTTCGGTTTCGACCGGTTGACCCTGGCTGAAAACGCCGAACAGGCGATCCGGCTGATGACGCAGTGCGAACAGCCCTTCGACCTGATGCTGTGCGACCAATGTCTGCCCGACCTGCCAGGGCTGGAGTTGGTCGAAATCGCCAGTCGCGGAGGTTTTATCGTGGGAGCCATCTTGCTCAGCGGCTTGCCCGCACTCGAACTGGAAAACCTGAATACCCAAGCCCTGCAACGTAACTTGCCATTGCTGGGTTACTTGGCAAAGCCGTTAAACCGCGACGAACTGATCGACTTGATACCCGCCACTCTAAATGTAGGAATTTAAACATGTTCATATAAGAAAAACTTACAACAACCCGGCTACTAAAACATTGGCAGCGACAGGAGCCCCGTCGCTCCCCATGCTCAGACACAAACACCCACAAAGCCTCAGCAACTCGTAAGACGATACCTTTTTTAATGTAGGATTTTTCCTGTTTTGTACCTATTCCCCTTGAGCTTCATGCTCCTTCCTCAGCTTCTGAGCTAATGTGCCCGCTTTATTTGCACTTGCATGGAATGTGATTATGAACACAGTTTTCATCATCGATGACCACCCTGTTATCAGGCTGGCGATTCGAATGTTGTTGGAACATGAAGGTTATAAGGTCGTCGGCGAAACGGATAATGGTTGTGATGCGATACAAATGGTTCGCGAATGCCTTCCGGATTTGATCATTCTGGATATCAGTATTCCGAAACTTGATGGCCTCGAAGTACTCTGCCGCTTCAACGCCATGAACACCCCGATGAAAACCCTCATCCTGACGGCACAATGCCCAACCCTGTTTGCCACCCGCTGTATGCGCTCTGGCGCCGACGGCTATGTGTGCAAGGAGGGCGACCTGAGTGAATTGCTGAGTGCGATTCGCGCGGTATTATCGGGTTATAACTATTTCCCGAGCCAGGCATTGAACGCTTGCGGCTCGGAAGGTAATTCCGAAGAGCTGGAACTGTTCAAGGCCGTTAATGACCGGGAACTAATGGTTTTGCAACTTTTTGCACAAGGCCGCACCAATAAAGAAATCGCCAAAGGCATGTTTCTAAGTAACAAGACCGTCAGCACCTATAAAAAGAGGCTTATGCAAAAACTCAAAGCCAAGTCCTTGGTAGAACTTATCGAGTTGGCAAAACGAAACGCGCTAGTGTGAGAAAGCGGATGCCCAGGCGTATAAAGGACTATTTGATCATATTGAGCGCAGGCATGTGCTTGAGCACCGCCGTGCTCGCCGTTCAAACAGAACCGGAACACTTCACCTTGTTGAGTCGCGCAGTCGGCGTTCAACTGGACTCCCAACTGGACACTGCCCAGCGGCAGTGGCTACAGAACAAACGCGAACTGGTGTTAGGCACTGCGGCACCTGACTACCCGCCCTTCGACCTCACCTCCAGTGGTCGCGACTACGAAGGGCTGACTGCCGACTACGCCGGGTTGCTGGCCAAAGCGCTGGACTTGCCGATCAAGGTGATGCGCTACCCGTCACGGGAAAAGTCCATCCAGGCCCTCGAAGCAGGCGAGATTGACTTGTTGGGCTCCTCCAACGGCTTCGAGGCCGCGAATCCGAACCTGGTCCTGTCAGCCCCCTATGCCGTGGATCAACCGGTGCTGGTCACTCGGGAGGGTGAGACACGCAGCCTCAGCGAGGCCCTGGCTGGGCTGCGCCTGAGCCTGGTCTACCATTACCTGCCCCTGAGCGAAGTGGAGAAGCTGTACCCCGATGCAATCATCAGCACCTATCCCTCTTATCAAAATGCCCTGAATGCGGTGGCGTTCGACCAGGCAGACGTGTTTCTCGGCGATACCATCTCGACCCACTACATGATCAACAAGGGCTACCTGAAGAACATTCACATGGCCAACTTCGGCAAACATGAAGCCTATGGCTTCAGTTTTGCCCTGCGCCGGGACCAGCACGTGTTGCTGGGCATTGTGAACGCAGTGCTGGCGGCCGTGCCCACCAACGAACGCGAGAGCATCGCCAAGCGCTGGAGCGCCGGCAGCGATATTTTGCTGACCGACAAGAAACTGCAATTGACCCCACGCGAGGAGCGCTGGCTCAAAGAGCATCCCGTGGTGAAAGTGCTGGTGAACGAAACCTTCGCGCCCCTGACCTTTTTCGACGCGGACGGCAATTTTCGCGGCATTACCGCCGACCTCCTGGAGCTGATCCGCCTGCGCACCGGCCTGCGCTTCGAGATCCAGCGCGGGCGGGATGTGCACGCGATGATCGAACAGGTCAGCAACCACGACGCCGACATCATCGGGGCCATGACGCCCAGTGTCGAACGGGAAGCGCAACTGGATTTCAGCCGGCCCTACCTGGAAAACTCCTACGTGCTGCTGACACGCAAAGAGCCCGGCGCCCCCTCGAACCTGGAGCAGATGGCAGGCAAGCGCCTGGCGATCACCCAGGGCAACCCGCTGCATGCGGTCCTGCGCAGGGACTTTCCACTGATCCGCCTGGTGGAGACCAGTGACACCTTCAAAGCCTCGGAGCTGCTCGCCCAGGGCCAGGTGGAGGGTGCGGTGAATTCGTTGGTGATCGCCAACTATTTCCTGTCATCGCCGATGTTCCAGGACAAACTGCAAATCAGCACCAGCATCGGCACTCTTCCGGCCACCTTTTCCCTGGCGACCTCACGCCATGCCACCGAACTGAGTTCAATCCTCGACAAGGCCCTGCTGAGCATCGCCCCGGATGAACTGGGCGTGATCAACAGTCGCTGGCGGGGCTACACCGCCGCCTCCGACAGCTACTGGCGCAATTACCACCACTTGATCGCCCAGATCATCATCGGCACCGGCTTGTTGCTATTGATTTCCCTGACCTGGAACGCCTACATGCGTCGCCAGATCAAGCACCGCCAAATGGCTGAGCGCGCCCTTAACGATCAGTTCGAGTTCATGCGCGCGCTGGTCAACGAAACGCCCCACCCGATTTATGTACGCGACCGCAACGGCCTGCTGCAGACCTGCAACGACAGCTACCTGCAGGTGTTCGACGCCAAGCGCGAGGACGTGATCGGCAAAAGTGTGGTGCAGATCGGTACGGCGCTGGAAACGGAGGCCGCGCAATACCATGCGGACTATTTGCGCGTCGTGGCACAGGGCGACCCAATGATCCTGGATCGCCCGCTGCACATCCGTGGAAAAAAACTGACGATCTACCACTGGATCCTGCCCTACCGCGACTCAACCGGTGAGGTGCAAGGCATTATCGGTGGCTGGATCGACATCAGCGAACGGCGCCAACTGTTCGATGAACTACGCGCCGCCAAGGAGCAGGCCGACGAGGCCAACCGGGCCAAAAGCACGTTTCTGGCGACCATGAGCCACGAAATCCGCACGCCGATGAACGCGGTGATCGGCATGCTGGAGCTGACCCTCAAGCGCGCCGACCAGGGTCACCTCGATCGACCGGCCATCGAGGTCGCCTACAACTCGGCCAAGGACTTGCTGGAGCTGATCGGCGACATCCTCGACATCGCGCGCATCGAATCCGGCCGCTTGAGCCTGGCCCCCGAGCGGGTCAACCTGAAGGAAGTGATCGAATCGGTGGTCCGCGTGTTCGACGGCCTGGCGCGTCAGAAAACCTTGAGTCTGTTGCTGGAGTTCAAGCCTGAACTCGAAGACACCGATGTGCTGATCGACCCACTGCGCTTCAAGCAGGTGCTGTCCAACCTGGTGAGCAATGCAATCAAATTCACCGAACGTGGCCAGGTAAAGATCAAGGTGGACGTTCAAGCCACCGAAATGCCCCAGCAGGTCGAGCTCAAGCTGGTGGTCGAGGACACCGGCATCGGCATCAGCCGGGACGACCAGCTACGCCTGTTCGAGCCCTTCGCCCAGGCCGACAATTCCGGCCACTTGGCCAGGAGTGGCGCGGGTCTTGGGCTGGTCATCTGCCGTAGCCTGTGTTCAATGATGGGCGGGCAACTGAGCCTGAGCAGCGTGCCGATGGTGGGCACCCAAGTGCATGTCAGCCTGAAGATGAACCGCCTGCTGCCGGTCGAGGCCGCGGACGAATCCAAGCCCATAGCAGCGGCACCGGCACCGGTGCTCAATGTGCTGGTGGTGGACGATCACCCCGCAAACCGCCTGCTGATGTGCCAGCAACTCGGTTACCTCGGCCATCAGTTCACCGCCGCCCAGCACGGCGCGGCCGGGTTCCAGGCCTGGCGCCAGGAACACTTCGACCTGGTCATCGCCGACTGCAACATGCCGATCATGAACGGCTATGAGCTCTGCCGCTCGATCCGCGAATATGAGCAGCGAGAGCAACTGCCCGCTTGTGTCGTGCTGGGCTTTACCGCCAATGCCCAGCCCGAAGAGAAACTGCGCTGCGCCGAAGCGGGCATGAATGATTGCCTGTTCAAGCCCATCAGCCTCACGGCATTGGAGCGGCAACTGGCGCAGATCGAGCCACAACGGCCGGCCATGCAGCTGGACCTCACCAGCCTCGATGCCCTGACGGGAGGCGACCCACAGTTGAGTCGACGCCTACTTGAGGAGTTGTTGAGCAGCAGCGCCCATGACCGCCAGGAACTCGTCGCGATGTTGGTTCGACAGGCCTCGCCCCAGGACATCATCGAGCAAGCCCACAAGATCAAGGGCGCCGCCCGCATCGTGCAGGCCGTCGGGCTGGCCGGTCAGTGCGAAGCGCTGGAACAGGCATGCGCCCGAGGCGATGACCACCGCGTGATCGAAACCGGTATCAAGGCCCTGGAGAAATGCATGCTGGAAATGGAGAGAATGCTGCACATGCAGCTCAACAGCCTGAATTCATCGGGATAGGCAGACGCGAGCTTGACCGCTCGCGCCTGCCGCCACCTATCAGCAGTCGGTCAACCGCAGGAAAATCGCCGCCAACTGTTCGATACCGGCCTGGTCCTGCACGGTAAAGCGGGCCAGCGAAGGGCTATCGAGGTCGAGGACGCCAAGCAGTTGGCCGTTCTTGACCAGGGGCACCACCAGCTCACTGTTCGAGGCACTGTCACAGGCGATATGCCCGGGGAACGCGTGCACGTCTTCCACTCGCTGGGTTTGCCGCGTTGCCGCGGCCGCCCCACATACGCCACGACCGAAGGGGATACGCACGCAGGCGATCTGGCCCTGGAACGGGCCGAGCACCAATTCATCATTGCGGTTGAAGTAAAAGCCGGCCCAGTTCAGGTCGTCCAGCTGGTTGAACAAGAACGCAGAAAACTGCGCGCTATTGGCGATGAAATCCCGCTCATCGGCCAGCAGCGACTCCAGCTGCGCGCACAACAGGGCATAGCCATCCAGACCGGTACCGGCCTGTTGCAAATCGATCATGGTTGACGCTCCAGCAATTTAAGGCCCACCCAGTAACGGGCGAACTGATACGCGCACCGGCCGTTGCGATTGCCACGCCCGGTGGCCCAGCGTACGGCGAGGATGTCGAGGGCTTCATCGCGCTGCCACGGCAAGCCGGCCTTGTTCGCCAGCTCACCGATCCAGTGCTCGACCACGTTAAGGAAGTGTTCCTGGGAAAACGGGTAGAACGACAACCACAGGCCAAAACGGTCGGACAAGGCGATCTTGTCTTCCACCGCTTCACTGGGGTGCAGCTCGCCATCCACGCGCTTCCAATTGTCGTTGTCGCTCTGGTTTTCCGGCACCAGGTGACGACGGTTGGACGTGGCGTACAGCAACACGTTCTCCGGGGCCTGCTCCAGGGAGCCGTCGAGCACGCTCTTGAGTACGCGGTAGTCACCTTCGCCAGCCTCGAACGACAAATCATCGCAGAACAGGATGAAACGCTGCGGCAACTTGAGCAATTGCTCGACCACGCGCGGCAGGTCAGCCAGGTGATCACGTTCGATCTCGATCAGGCGCAAGCCGGCCTTGGCGTGCTGGGCGAGCAAGGCACGCACCATGGACGATTTACCGGTGCCGCGCGCCCCCCACAGCAACGCATGGTTGGCCGGCAAGCCGTCGAGAAACTGCTGGGTGTTGCGCGCCAGTTGTTCACGCTGCTTGTCGACGCCGATCAAGTCAGACAAGCGCATGTCCAGGCTCACGTCCAGGGGCAGCAAAAAGCCGCTGCGACCGTCACGCTGCCACCGGGCGGCGAGGCACTGGTTCCAGTCGATGGTTTGGCGCGGAGCGGGTAACAAGGGTTCCAGGCGAGCGAGCACAGCGTCGGCACGCTCAAGAAAGGCATTCAATCGAGAATCCACGACTATTCCTCTGGCAAGTTCTTGCAAAAGATGGCGTATTGGCAACCCTACGGCTGACTGCTGGGGGCTGCCCCCATAAAACCTAACGATTCGTGCCGGGCAAGCCAGAGCCTGTGGATGTTCAGCTATGCTTGCCGGGCGAAGGGACACGTGAAGTGGTTCAACACTCGATGGATATCAAGTTCGCCCACCGCTTGTCTTATAAACAAGCCAGATTGACGGTGCTGGTCGGTTTCGTCTTGGGAACCTTGCTCAGCCTTATCCAAATCGGCATTGATTATGCCAGCGAAGACGCATCCATCAACCGTGAAATTCGTTCCCTGATCGAAATCAGCCATAACCCCGCGTCTCGCATTGCCTACAACATTGACGCCGAACTGGCCCAGGAGTTGACCCTGGGTTTGTTGCATTCCCCCGCTATCATCCACGCACAGTTGATCGACAACAACGGCGTGGTGCTGGCCGACGTCGACCGACCGCGCAAGGAAAGCCCGTATCGGCCCTTCAGCGACTTCCTGTTCGGCGCCAACCGCCAGTTTGAAGACCGCCTTTTCCTCAGCCATATGCCCAACGAAGCCCTGGGCGTGTTGCGCCTGGACGTTGACACCTACGCTTTTGGCAGTCGCTTCCTGCGTCGCGCCGAAATCACCTTGCTCAACGGCTTCGCGCGCAGCCTGATACTGACGGGGATCTTGCTGGGCCTGTTCTACACCATGCTGACCCAACCTCTGGTGCGCATCATCCGTGAGCTGAGCACCCGTAAACAGGCCCGCCTGGACTGCCCGCCAGGGCATGAACACGATGAAATCGGTGTGCTGGTCAACGTCGCCAACCAGCAATTCGAAAACATGGAAACCGAGATACAGCAGCGTCGCCACGCCGAGGACCGTCTCACCGAGTACCTGGGGCAACTCGAGGACATCGTGTCCGCCCGCACCCTTGAGCTCAAGGCCAGCAACCAGCGCCTGAGCCAGTCCAACGAGGAACTACAGGCCGCAAAGCTGACCGCCCTGAACATGGCCCAGGCGCGGGCGGCGTTCCTGGCGAATATGAGCCACGAAATCCGCACACCGCTCAATGGCTTGCTGGGCATGATCGCACTGTCCCTGGACAGCCCGCTGACCGCCGAACAACGCCAACAACTGTCGATCGCCCACGACTCCGGCAAAGTACTGGTGGAATTGCTCAACGATATTCTCGACCTGTCCAAGTTCGACGCCGGCCAGTTGGAGCTGGAACGCATCCCCTTCGACCTGGGCTCGCTGGTGGAAGACACCGCCAACCTGCTGTCGCAGAACGCCGCGCCCAGTGTCGAACTGACGTGCCTGATCGACCCGCAGTTTCCGGCCCAGGTGCTCGGCGATCCGACGCGCGTGCGGCAGATCGTCAGTAACCTGCTGTCCAACGCCCTCAAGTTCACGCGCTTTGGCCGTGTGGATGTTCGCCTCAGCGCCCACGATGGCCGGGTCAAAATTGATGTATGCGATACCGGTATCGGCATTGCCCAGGACGCACAGGTCAAGATCTTCCAACCGTTCACCCAGGCCGGCGCGGGGATTACCCGGCAGTTTGGCGGCACCGGCCTGGGCCTGGCACTGACCCATAACCTGTGCGAGGCAATGAAGGGGCGGTTGAGCATCAGTTCGGAGGTCGGCTTTGGCAGCCAGTTCTGCGCCGACCTGCCCCTGCCAGCCCATTTGCCCGCCACCCGGCAACCGCCGCTCAAAGGTGAAGTGCTGGTCATTACCAACGCCGGCAGCGGCCTGACGGAACTGCTCACCACCCTGCTGCCCCACTGGGGGCTGACCGCCCATTGTCGTGCCCTGGATGATGATTTGAGCGGGCAAGCCCCGGACCTGCTGATCACCGACTGCCCGGAGTGCCTGTTTCGCCTGCGGCCGGCGATCACGGCGCCGATCCTGCTGGTGACCGCTTATGGCAATTTCATGCCCAGCGAAGAAGTCGCGGCGCTGGCGCCATTACAGCAACAGGCTCGCCCGTTGAGCCGTACCGCGCTGTACCAGATCCTGCAACGCAACCTGCGCAGTGATCCACAACTGATCCTTGAGTCCATCCCGCTCGACGCCGCGCCGCCTGCAAACCGCGCGCGGATCCTGCTGGTGGAGGACAACCCGGTCAATCAACTGGTGGCCAAGGGCATGCTGAGCAAGCTGGGTTGCGAAGTGATCGTCGCCGCCCATGGTGGCGAGGCGCTCAAGTGCCTCGAAGAGCGCCCCTTCGACATGGTGCTGATGGACTGCAACATGCCGGTGATGGACGGTTACGAAGCCAGCCGGCAGATTCGCCGCAGCGGACGCTGGCCAGACCTGCCCATTGTCGCTTTGACGGCCAACGCGCTGTCGGAGGAGCGCGAGCGTTGCCGTGCCGCAGGAATGAATGATTACCTGGCCAAGCCGTTCCGCCGGGAAGAACTCAACGCCCTGCTGGACCTGTGGGTGCCTAAGGCGACAACGCTCTGATCTGAGCCAGCAATTGGTCCAGGCCGTCGCGCAGGGCGTCGGCCTGGTTGAGGTCGACGCCGCTGTCGCACAGCAATCGGGTTTTCAATTGATAGGCCTGGCCGCGCAATTGCACCCCGGCTTCGCTCAGGCTCAGATGCACTTCACGCTCATCGCGCAGGCTGCGTTGGCGCTTCACGGCGCCAAGCTGCTCCAGGCGCTTGAGCAACGGCGTCAAGGTGCCCGAATCGAGCATCAGGCGCTCACCCAAGGCCTTGACCGTGGCCTGGGTCGCCGCTGCGTCATGCCATTCCCACAGCACCAGCATCACAACGTATTGCGGGTATGTCAGGCCCAACTGGTCCAGCATCGGCTTGTAGGCGCGTGTCACCGCCCGCGACGCCGCGTAGAGCTTGAAACACAGCTGGTCGTCCAGGGCCAGGGACACGGAAGGTACGCCAGTCATTTGAGCAGGGCTTCGATCTCTTGGGTCAAGTCCTGCGGCTTGGTCGTCGGGGCAAAGCGCTTGACGACCTGACCGTCGCGGCCGATCAGGAATTTGGTGAAGTTCCACTTGATGCCCTTGGAGCCCAGCAGGCCCGGCGCCTGTTTTTTCAACTGCACAAACAGGGGATGGGCCGCGCTGCCGTTGACATCGATCTTCTTGAACAGTGGAAAGCTGACGCCGAAGTTCAGCTCGCAGAACTCGGAAATCGCGCCTTCGTTGCCCGGTTCCTGCTTGCCGAACTGGTTGCAGGGGAACCCCAGCACCACCAGGCCCTTGTCCTTATAGGTCTGCCAAAGCTGCTCCAGCCCCTTGTACTGCGGGGTAAAACCGCACTTGCTGGCGGTATTGACCACCAGGATGGCCTTGCCGGCGTAATCGGCCAAGGTCTTTTGCTCACCCTTGATGGTGGTGCAAGGGATACTCAGCAGGTTGTCGCTCATGGCAGTGCCTCGAATCGGGAGAGAAGCGAAAACATAGCGCTCAATTCAATTGCGTGCAATTTAATTGATCGGACTGATACCTCGCCATAGATCGTCCCTGCCGACATCACAGGGACGCCTCACGCTCAACGTGGCACCAGGTCCAGGCACACCGAGTTGATGCAATAACGCAGGCCCGTCGGCGGCGGACCGTCGGGAAACACATGCCCAAGGTGCGCATCGCACTTGGCGCAGGTGACTTCGGTGCGGATCATGCCGTGGCTGACATCGCGGATCTCGATCATCGCGCTGTCGGCAATCGGCTCATAAAAGCTCGGCCAGCCGCACCCGGAGTCGAATTTGGCCTTGGAGTCGAACAGTGGCTCATTGCAGCATATGCAGTGGTACACGCCGTCCGTCTTGGTGTCGTTGTACTTACCGCTGAAAGGCCGCTCGGTGCCTTTGAGCCGGCACACGTTGTACTGCTCTGGATCGAGCATTGCCTTCCACTCTTCAACCGTTTTTTGCAACTTTTCCATCGATACACCTCGGCAACTTAAAAAGCCTGATCTGTGTCTTTTCCATGAACCAGGCGGCACGTATGATTGCGCCTCTTCAACACGCCAGTCTGGCACCCGCGTTAGCGGCATTCAAACGTATTTATGGGTGCACCAACGCAGGATTCCCGGCACGGTAGGCTCCGCACCGTCTGGATCGTTCATTTTCAGGATCACATCGCCATGCAGGTCAGCAAATCGAACAAGCTCGCCAACGTCTGCTACGACATTCGCGGCCCAGTGCTCAAGCACGCCAAGCGCCTGGAAGAGGAAGGCCATCGCATCCTCAAGCTGAACATTGGCAACCCGGCGCCCTTTGGTTTCGAAGCACCGGACGAAATTCTCCAGGATGTGATCCGCAACCTGCCCACCGCCCAAGGCTACAGCGACTCCAAGGGACTGTTCAGTGCGCGCAAGGCGGTCATGCAGTACTACCAGCAGAAGCAGGTCGAAGGTGTTGGCATTGAAGACATCTACCTGGGCAATGGCGTGTCCGAGCTGATCGTGATGTCGATGCAGGCCTTGCTCAACAACGGCGACGAAGTGCTGGTGCCAGCGCCCGACTACCCGCTGTGGACCGCTGCGGTGACCCTGGCCGGTGGCCATCCGGTGCATTACCTGTGCGACGAGGGCGCCGACTGGTTCCCGGACCTGGCCGACATCAAGGCCAAGATCACCCCGAATACCAAGGCCCTGGTGATCATCAACCCGAACAACCCCACTGGCGCGGTGTACTCCAGGGAAGTGTTGCAGGGCATGCTCGAACTCGCACGCCAGCACAACCTGGTAGTGTTCTCCGACGAGATCTACGACAAGATCCTCTACGACGACGCCGTGCATATCTGCACCGCGTCCCTGGCGCCGGACCTGCTGTGCCTGACCTTCAATGGCCTGTCCAAGTCCTATCGCGTGGCGGGCTTCCGCTCCGGCTGGATCGCCATCTCCGGTCCCAAGCACAATGCCCAGAGCTACATCGAAGGCATCGATATGCTGGCCAATATGCGCCTGTGCGCCAACGTACCAAGCCAGCACGCGATCCAGACGGCGCTGGGTGGCTACCAGAGCATCAACGACCTGGTATTGCCCCAGGGCCGCCTGCTTGAACAGCGCAACCGCACCTGGGAACTGCTCAACGATATCCCGGGAGTCAGTTGCGTGAAGCCAATGGGCGCGCTGTATGCCTTCCCGCGGATCGACCCGAAGGTCTGCCCGATTCTCAACGACGAGAAGTTCGTGCTCGACCTGCTGCTGTCGGAAAAGCTGCTGGTGGTGCAAGGCACAGCGTTCAACTGGCCGTGGCCGGATCACTTCCGCGTGGTGACCTTGCCACGTGTGGATGACCTGGAAATGGCCATTGGTCGTATCGGCAACTTCCTCAAGTCCTATCGCCAGTAAGGGCCATGGCGCTGTACGACCGGCATTCGGTCGTACAGCGATTATCTGGCAACACTTCTTTGCCTTCATTCTCCCCGGCAGGTCCGTTGCCCCCTGCAAAGCATCTACCCCCTGTAATTACAGGGCGGCAAGGGGATGGGAGACCGATAACATGCGAGATTTCTTGTCGGAAAATCCTTTCAAGGCTTTACATTCAGGCTGTAGGACACAGTTTGAAATAGTCGCTCGGTTGAATCACCCCAGGCCGCACCTTATATACCCCGCAGTACGCGACATATTAAGCATGAGGAGAACTCTACAACCATGATGCGCATCCTGCTGTTCTTGGCCACTAACCTGGCGGTCGTGCTGATTGCCAGCATCACCCTGAGCCTTTTCGGCTTCAACGGGTTCATGGCGGCCAACGGGGTTGATCTGAACCTCAATCAGCTGCTGATTTTCTGTGCGGTCTTTGGTTTTGCCGGCTCGCTGTTCTCGCTGTTCATTTCCAAGTGGATGGCGAAGATGAGCACCAGCACCCAGGTCATCACCCAGCCACGTACCCGCCACGAGCAATGGCTGCTGCAAACCGTTGAGCAGTTGTCCCGCGAGGCGGGCATCAAGATGCCCGAGGTCGGGATCTTCCCGGCCTATGAAGCCAACGCCTTTGCCACCGGCTGGAACAAGAACGACGCGCTCGTTGCAGTGAGCCAGGGCATGCTGGAACGCTTCTCGTACGATGAAGTGAAGGCGGTACTGGCCCACGAGATCGGCCACGTGGCCAACGGTGACATGGTCACCCTGGCGCTGGTCCAGGGCGTGGTGAACACCTTCGTGATGTTCTTCGCGCGGATCATCGGCAACTTTGTCGACAAGGTGATCTTCAAGAACGAAGAAGGCCGTGGCATTGCCTATTTCGTGGCGACCATCTTCGCCGAAGTGGTGCTGGGCTTCCTGGCCAGCGCGATCGTGATGTGGTTCTCGCGCAAACGCGAATTCCGCGCAGACGAAGCGGGGGCCCGCCTGGCCGGTACCGGGGCGATGATCGCAGCCCTGCAACACCTGCGCTCCGAACAGGGCCTGCCGGTGCATATGCCGGACAGCCTGACCGCATTCGGCATCAACGGCGGTATCAAGCAGGGCCTGGCACGCATGTTCATGAGCCACCCGCCGCTGGAAGAGCGGATCGACGCACTGCGTCGTCGCGGCTGATAACCCGCAGTCACGCAAAAAGGGGCGATCTGATCGCCCCTTTTTTTGTGCGTGCGATTTACCCCTTGGTCAAGCGGTAGACACGCTCTTCAAGGCGCGTGACGCCGTCCTGAACGAACTTCCAGCTATCGCCCAGGATGTCCTGCTCCTCGAGGATGTCCAAGGTCCAATGTGCGCCCAACAATACTTTCACCTCTTCATCGGTGACCGCAAAGGGCGGGCCGGCCTTTTGCGTCTGATCGTAATCGAGGGTGATCAGCAGCCCCTTGCAGCCCGAACCCAGCAGGCGATTGAGATGCTCGGTGTATTGCGCCCGCATCAGCGGCGGCAGTGCAATCAACGCCGCGCGATCATAGAGCGCGCAGCAATCGGCCACGGCCTCAGCATCGAGGGCGAAGAAGTCGCCGCACCACACCTCGATCACATCAGCCTGATACACGCTGAACACGCCGTGCTGGCTGATACGTGGCGTCAGCCCCTGCTCGCTGAAGAAGGCTTGCACCGCCTGCTCCGACAACTCCACTCCCAGCACAGGGTGCCCATGGCTGGCCAGCCACACCAGGTCCAGGCTTTTGCCACACAGCGGCACCAACACTTTTGCTCCATCCGCCAAGCCCAGTTGCGGCCAATGCCGTTGCAGATGTGGATTGACCTCCGGCAAGTGAAAGCCGATCTGATTGCGCGCCCAGCGCTCCCGCCAAAATGTAGGCTCCATAAATCACCCTGAAAATTCGATCAAAAGGCGCTAAAACTTATATTAGATTTAGATCAATGATCTGATTGAAGATAGCGCCATATTAACGCTCAGGATCCCTCCTATGTTCCCCAGCCTATTTATCTCTCACGGTTCGCCCATGCTCGCCCTGCAACCGGGTGCCAGCGGCCCGGCCCTGCAGCGCCTGGCCGCTGAACTGCCACGGCCCAAGGCGATCGTGGTGGTGTCGGCGCATTGGGAGAGCCAGGAACTACTGGTCAGCGGCGGCGCCGCCCCCGAAACCTGGCATGACTTCGGCGGCTTCCCGCGCGAATTGTTCGCGGTCCAATACCCAGCGCCGGGCGATCCGCAACTGGCCGCCGAAATTGTCGAACTGTTGCATGCCGATGGCCTGAATGCCCGCATCGACGAGCATCGCCCGTTCGACCATGGCACATGGGTACCGTTGTCGCTGATGTACCCGGCGGCGGATATTCCAGTGGTACAGGTCTCCCTCCCCAGTCGCATGGGCCCTGCCCTGCAGACACGAGTCGGGCATGCTCTGGCCAGCCTGCGCGAACAAGGTGTGCTGCTGATCGGCTCCGGCAGCATCACCCACAACCTGGGTGAACTGAACTGGCACGCCGGCCCCGAGAGCATCGAACCGTGGGCGCGGGAGTTCCGCGATTGGGTGGTGGACAAGCTGGCTGCCAATGACGAAGCCGCGTTGCACGATTATCGCCGCCAGGCGCCCCATGCAGTGCGCAGCCATCCCAGCGATGAGCATTTGTTGCCCCTGTACTTCGCGCGGGGGGCCGGGGGGCCGTTCAGCGTGGCGCACCAGGGCTTCACCCTGGGGGCCCTGGGCATGGACATCTATCGCTTTGGCTGATGGAGATCCAAATATGGGCCGCCAACCCTTTTCCACATGACAAAAAAAATCCCCGAACCAGTCGGGGATTTTTTATGTGCGATCAATCAGCCCAAGGGCGGATTAATCTTCGCGGTAGCGACGCAGTTTGAGCTGCTTACCGGCAACGCGAGTGTCTTTCAGCTTGGTCAGCAGTTTCTCCAGACCGTCTTCCGGCAGTTCCACCAAGGAGAAGCTGTCACGGACCTGGATGCGACCGATGGCTTCACGTGCCAGGCCACCCTCGTTGAGGATAGCGCCCAGCAGGTTCTTGGCCGCGATACCGTCACGCGCGCCCAGCGCGGTACGGCAACGAGCACGACCTTCAGCCAATGGAACCGGAGCGCGACGCTCACGATCACCACGGTCTGGACGGTCGCCCGAACGCTCTGGACGATCACCGCGTGGCGCGCTGTTCGGAACCAGTGGACGTTCTTTCTCGATGGCTGCCAGGGTCAGGGCTTGACCGTTGGTGGCCTTGCGCAGCAGGGCTGCGGCCAGGGCACGCGGGGTGCAACCGATATCGGCGGTCAGGCGGTCCAGCAGGTCGCCGTGGGTCGATTCAGCGTCAGCCACCAGCGGCGACAGGCTGTTGGTCAGTTTCTTGATGCGGGCATCGAGAACGGCCTGGGCATCCGGCAGGCGGACCTCAGCAACCTTCTGACCGGTGACACGTTCGATCACTTGCAGCATGCGGCGCTCACGCGGAGTCACCAGCAGCAGTGCACGACCTTCGCGACCAGCACGGCCGGTACGGCCGATACGGTGAACGTAGGATTCTGGATCGTAAGGCATGTCAACGTTGAACACGTGGGTGATACGTGGAACGTCGAGGCCACGGGCAGCAACGTCGGTCGCCACAACGATGTCCAGGCGGCCATCCTTGAGGGAGTCGATCACGCGCTCACGTTGGTTCTGGGCGATGTCACCGTTCAGCGCAGCGGCTTTGTAGCCTTTGGCTTCCAGGGCACTGGCCAGGTCCAGGGTCGCTTGCTTGGTGCGCACGAACATGATCAGGGCGTCGAAGTCTTCGACTTCCAGCAGGCTCAATACAGCCGAGGTCTTCTGGTCAGCGTGAACCAACAGGTGAGCCTGTTCGATCGCGGTAACGGTCTGAGTCTTGGTCTGGATCTTCACGTGTTGCGGATCGCGCAGGTGGCGTTCGGCAATGGCACGGATCGACTGTGGCAGGGTGGCCGAGAACAGGACGGTCTGGCGGGTCGGTGGCAGCGCCTTGAAGATGACTTCCAGGTCATCCATGAAGCCCAGCTTCAACATTTCGTCAGCTTCGTCCAGAACCAGGTGGTTCACGGTCGACAGGACTTTCTCGTCACGACGCAGGTGGTCGCACAGACGGCCCGGGGTGGCGACAACGATCTGTGCGCCATTACGGATAGCTTTCAGTTGTGGGCCCATTGGCGCACCGCCATAGACGGCCACAACGGTAACGCCCGGCATTTGCTTGGCGTAGGTTTCAAAAGCGGTTGCTACTTGCAGCGCCAACTCACGAGTTGGCGCCAGGATCAGGGCTTGCGGTTCGCGCTTGGCAGGATCGATGCAGTGCAGGATAGGCAGGGCGAACGCGGCGGTTTTACCGGTACCGGTTTGCGCCTGGCCAATCATGTCCTGGCCGGCCATGATGATCGGGATCGATTGCTGCTGAATCGCCGAAGGTTCTTCGTAGCCGGTCGCAATGACGGCAGCAAGAATGTTCGGGTTAAGATTAAAAGCGGCGAAGCCGCCGGTTTCCTGGGTCATGGGTCTGCCTCTAAGTGCATCCGCAAAGACCCATGCTCCAAAGCTGCGCATGCCGTGTTGAGACTCAAGAGTCGCCCTGGCTGCTTTGTCGGCGGGGATTTGCGAAAACGAATGAATGAAAAAGATTCGTCAAGGAAGAGTCCGCTGTGCGGACGTGCAGCCGAAGCTGACTTCGGGGAATTGCGCTACCTAAACGCGGCCCGGTTAAAGGCCGGCGCGCACTATACCGGAAATAGCTGAAAAAGGGAGCTTTTTTTATCGCCAAGCGCCGATAAACCGCACCGCGTCACAGCCTTTGCAGTTAAGTGCGGCAGGGTCTATTTTTCAAAGGCCCGGCCCTGTTGGCCAGAACACTTAAACGGTTCACCTCCCCCGTGAGACCTTTGGTCTGAAACCTTTCCCTGCGCCCGAGGGCACACCCGATGAATCAAGCCAGCAGCAGCCGCGTCAGCCGTGAACTCCGGGGCCATGTCCTGCTGTTAGGCCTGGACAGGGTAGCCAAGCGCAACGCCTTTGACCTGGATCTGCTCAATGAGCTGAGCCTGGCCTATGGCGAATTTGATCGAAACGATGAGGCTCGGGTGGCGGTGGTCTTTGCCCATGGCGACCACTTCACCGCCGGGCTGGACCTGGCCAATGTCAGCGGCGTGATGGCGGGGGGTTGGCAGCCCCCGCTGGGGGGCTGTGATCCGTGGGGGGTATTCGCCGGCCCCAGGGTCAGCAAACCGGTGATCGTCGCCGCGCAGGGCTACTGCCTGACCATCGGTATCGAGTTGATGCTGGCAGCGGATATCAATCTCTGCGCCAGCAACACCCGCTTCGCGCAGATGGAAGTCCAGCGGGGGATCTTTCCCTTTGGCGGTGCGACGTTGCGCTTTCATCAGATCGCCGGCTGGGGGAACGCCATGCGCTGGCTGCTCACCGGCGATGAGTTCGACGCCCACGAAGCCCTGCGCCTGGGGTTGGTGCAAGAGGTCATGGCCAGCGAAGACCTGCTGCCCCGCGCCATTGAACTGGCCAGCCGTATTGCGCGCCAGGCACCGCTCGGCGTGCAGGCCACCTTGATGTCGGCACGCCTGGCGCGGATGGAAGGCGAAACCGTGGCGGCGGCTGCGTTACCGCCGATGGTCGAGAAGCTGCTCAACAGTGAAGACGCCAAGGAAGGCGTGCGGGCGATGGTCGAGAAGCGGCCGGGGGTGTTCAAGGGCATTTGAGTTGGTAGTAGCGACGCCATCGGGGGCAAGCCCCCTCCCACATTTGGAACTCATTTCAAATGTGGGAGGGTGGTGTGACGATTCGGCTTGCCCCGATGGCGTCGCTACAGACGACTAGGTCGCGGGCCGAATCGCCTTGATCAATGGCTGCAACGAATACCCCAAGCGCGGCGCCAAGGCTTCGGCGCGGGCCGTCAGTGCGTCGATGTCCAATGCCTGATCCAGCTCCGACGGCACCAGCAGGATCACATTGCCCTCCTTCACCGGCAGTTCCCAGTAATGCCGGTGATACAACCCACGCAGCAAGGCCGCACCCAGCGGCTTGCCATCGTCGGTGGCCCACTGGTTGATGACCAGCCAGCCGCTGGGGTTGAGTTTCTTCTGGCAGTTTTCCAGGAATGTCCAGGCCAGGTGCCCGACACCTGGACCGACATCGGTGTACAGGTCGACGAAAATCAGGTCTGCCGTTTCGGCAGTATCCAGCAACTCCAGGGCATCGCCGATACGGATGTACAAGCGCGGGTCGTCGTCCAGCCCCAGGAACTCGATGGCCAGGCGCGGCACATCGGGGCGCAGCTCGATGGCTTCGACATCCTCCAGCGGCAGGAACCTGAGGCAGGCCTGGGTCAACGTACCGGCGCCCAAACCGAGGAACAACGCGCTCTCCGGCTGTTCATGGCACAACGCGCCAATCAGCATCGCGCGGGTGTAGTCGTACTCCAGCCAGCTCGGGTCGGCGGTGAACACACAGCTTTGCTCGATGGCATCGCCGAACTCGAGAAAACGGTAATCGGCCACTTCGAGCACACGGATCATGCCGAAATCATCATGGACTTCGGCCAGCAGGCGCTCGACACGCTCCTCGGTCATCACTACTCCTAAAAGGGCTTACCGCATGGCAAAGGCGCGATTGTCAGCCAACCGGCGGCAACAGGTCACGCACTAATTGCTGATAACATTGGCGTCCGACCGTCAATCAGCCAATCGAGTTCATGATGAGCCAACCCTGGAGCCCCGACAGCTGGCGCGCCCTGCCGATCCAGCAACAACCCCAGTACCCGGACGCCGCACACTTGCTGCAAGTGGAGCAGAACCTGGCCAGCTACCCGCCGCTGGTGTTCGCCGGGGAAGCCCGCGAGTTGCGCCGTCAGTTTGCCGAAGTGACCCAGGGTCGTGCATTCCTGCTGCAAGGCGGCGACTGCGCCGAGAGCTTCGCCGAATTCTCCGCCGCGAAAATCCGCGACACCTTCAAGGTGCTGTTGCAGATGGCGATCGTGATGACCTTCGCCGCCGGTTGCCCGGTGGTGAAAGTCGGGCGCATGGCCGGCCAGTTCGCCAAGCCGCGCTCATCCAACGATGAAACCATCGACGGCATCACCCTGCCCGCCTACCGTGGCGATATCGTCAACGGCATCGGCTTCGACGAAAAAAGCCGTGTGCCGGACCCGGACCGCCTGCTGCAGTCCTACCACCAGTCCACCGCCACCCTCAACCTGCTGCGCGCATTTGCCCAGGGTGGGTTTGCCGACCTGCACCAGGTGCACAAGTGGAACCTGGACTTTATCGCCAACTCGGCCCTGGCCGAGAAGTACAGTCAGCTGGCGGACCGCATCGATGAAACGCTCGCGTTTATGCGCGCCTGCGGCATGGACAGTTCGCCGCAATTACGCGAAACCAGCTTCTTCACCGCCCACGAAGCCCTGCTGCTCAATTACGAACAAGCCTTTGTGCGCCGTGACAGCCTGACTAACGATTACTACGATTGCTCGGCCCATATGCTGTGGATCGGCGATCGCACCCGCCAGTTGGATGGCGCCCATGTCGAGTTCCTGCGCGGGGTCAACAACCCGATCGGGGTCAAGGTCGGCCCGAGCATGAACCCGGATGACCTGATCCGCTTGATCGACATCCTCAACCCAGACAACGACCCCGGCCGCCTGAACCTGATCGCGCGCATGGGTGCCAACAAGGTCGGTGACCACCTGCCTGCGCTGCTGCGTGCGGTGCAGCGCGAAGGCAAGCAGGTGCTGTGGAGCTCCGACCCGATGCACGGCAACACCATCAAGGCCAGCAGCGGCTACAAGACCCGCGATTTCGCGCAGATCCTGGGTGAGGTGAAGGAGTTCTTCCAGGTGCATGAAGCCGAAGGCACCTATGCCGGCGGGATTCATATCGAGATGACCGGACAGAATGTCACCGAATGCATCGGCGGCGCGCGGCCGATTACCGAGGATGGCTTGTCGGATCGCTACCACACCCACTGCGACCCACGGATGAATGCCGATCAGTCGCTGGAGCTGGCGTTCCTGATTGCCGAAACACTGAAACAGGTCAAACGCTAGGATGGACAACTGAACCGGTGGCAAGCGCCAATGCCAGTCAGTTAAGGAGACACACTGTAACTGTGGCGAGCGGGCTTGCCCCGCGTTGGGGCGCGTAGCGGCCCTAAAACCAGTCTCCCGGTTCTACCAGAAGAAATGCGGTGGCCTTATTGGGGCGGCCTCGCAGTCCAACGCGGGGCAAGCCCGCTCGCCACAATCAAACCCGCTTGCAGCAACACGCTTGCTCACTAAAAAAGCCGGCTCACCACACAAGTACCGTGCGCCTACAGGTGCAGCATGGCTATCCGCAACCGGGCGGCACTGGGCCGCTGGCAATTGAGCTGGAGGTGTTCCAGCCCCAGCCAGTCGGCCATTTGCCGCAGGTTCAGCGCCAACGCCTGCATCCCCTCCTCATCCAGCCCCGGCTCTTCCTCGTGCACCGCGTGTACGGCCAGGCGCCCATTGGCGCGTTCGGCACGCAGGTCGACTCGCGCGGCAATGCGCTCGTTGTGCAAGAACGGCAGCACGTAGTAGCCGTACACCCGTTTGTCCTGCGGGGTGTAGATCTCCAACCGATAACGGAAATCGAACAGCCGCTCGGTGCGACTACGCTCCCAGATCAGCGAATCGAACGGCGACAGCAATGCGCTGGCCGACACCTTGCGTGGCACCTTCGGCTCGGGCAGGCAATACGCCGGCTGCTTCCAACCTTGCACCCGACAGCTCAGTAATTGCCCGTCCTCCACCAGTTCAGCCAGGCGACTGCGACTGTCGGCAGGGTCCAGACGGAAGTAATCGCGCAGGTCTTTTTCAGTCCCGATGCCTAACGCGGTCGTGCTGTGCAATAACAAACCACGCTGGGCGTCGGCTTCACTCACCGAGGCTTGAAGCACCTCATCCGGAATCACCCGCTCCGGCAAATCATAGAGCCGCTCAAACCCACGCCGGCCGGCAACAGTGACCAGGCCTGCGGCAAACAGCCATTCGAGCGCGTGCTTTTCATCACTCCAATCCCACCAGGGGCCGGCACGCTCTTCGCGGGTCGACAGGCTGCCAGCACCCAGGGCGCCCTGTTGCTCGACGATCTTCAGAACGCGCTGGATCGTGGCCTGCTGCTCACGCCCGAACCGCGCCATCTGCTGATAGATCCCCTGCCCCTGCTGCGCCCGTTGCATGCGCCAACGCATCAACGGGTACAACGCCATCGGCAGCAGCGAAGCTTCATGCCCCCAATACTCGAACAGCGAGCGCCGTCGCCCCTGGCTCCAGGCGGCCTGTTCAAGCAGCAAAGGGGAGTAAGTGCCCAAGCGGGAAAACAGCGGCAGGTAGTGGGAGCGCACCACGGCGTTCACCGAATCGATCTGCAACACACCGAGGCGCTCAATCACACGATTGAGGTGCGCGGCCCTGATCAGCGCAGGCGCCGGGCGCCCGGAAAATCCCTGGGCGGCCAGCGCCATGCGTCGAGCTTGCTTGAGGGAAAAGGACAGTTCAGCGGGCATGGACATCTCCTTGGGTGCTCGCGACCTACCCTACTGCATCCCAGGTCATTTTCGCAGCGGATCTTCCCAGAAATGCCAGTGGCTTTCCCGCACCACGTCGGCACGACTAAGCCCGATATCCTTGAGCGCCGCGTCGCTCAACGTCGCCAGCAACTGACGCTCATGACGCAGCGTCTGCCAACGCGCGAGCGTCTGCAACAGCCCGAAGAGCGGCCGCTTCCCCAGCCACACAAAACCTCTTTGACCTTTCATCTTCTCGCCCTCCCGTGGGGATGACGCGAGTGTGTACCTGGCCTTATGATCAATCCAACGAATGTTTCTTATGCAATACATCTCGGAGATTGATCAATTGTCCGGCTACCCCAGCATCGACACCGAAGTGCTACGCACCTTCGTCGCCATCGCCGACCTGGGCGGTTTTACCCGTGCGGGCGAACGAGTCAACCGCACCCAGTCGGCGGTGAGCATGCAGATGAAGCGCCTGGAAGAGGATGTGTTGCAGCGCAAGTTATTCGAGCGCGACGGTCGCCAGGTACGGCTGACGCCCGAAGGCCAGGTGCTGCTGGGGTATGCGCGGCGCATCCTGAAACTGCACAGCGAAGTGTTCAACACGTTGCGCGAGCCCCATATGGTCGGGCTGGTACGGATCGGCACACCAGATGACTACGTGATGCGTTTTCTACCTGGCATTCTCAAACAGTTTTCCAAGGCTTACCCACTGATCCAGATCGAGATGCACTGTGAGTCCTCAACGGTGCTGATGCAGCGACAGGACTTGGCGTTGACGGTGATCAGTCGCGAGCCGGGCAACGATCTCGGTGAGTTGTTGCGCACCGAGCGCATGGTGTGGGCGGCAGCGCCGTGCTTCTGCACGGACGAACACGACGCCTTGCCACTGGCCGTTTCTGGCGACGACTGCCTTTACACCCAGTGGGCCTGCGCAGCATTGGAGACGACCGGACGGGATTATCGCCTGGCCTATCACAGCTCCAACGGGGCGGCGATCCAGGCCGTGGTCAGCGCCGGCCTCGCGGCCATGGTCAGCATGGAAAGCCTGGTCACCGACGACCTGCGTGTGCTCGGCAGCGACGACGGCTTCCCCCCCTTGCCGTCGATGAACCTGCGCTTGTTGCGTAACCCGCTGATGGCCTCGCCCATCACCGATTGCCTGGCCGATTACATCGTCGAAGGTTTCAAACTTTAAAGGTCAGCATCACCGCGCACACCACCAGGAAGCCGCAGAACAACCCGCGCAATAACCGCTCCGGCAGCGCATGGGCGACTTTCACGCCCCAACTGATGCTGAGCAGGCCACCGACCGCCAGCGGGATGCCGATCATCCAGTCGACCTCATGGTGCCAGGCATAGGTGACCAGGGTGACGCTCGTGCTCGGCAGCGCCAGGGCCAGGGACAACCCTTGGGCGACCACCTGAGTGGTGCCAAACACACTGGTCAGCACCGGCGTGGCAACCACTGCGCCCCCCACGCCAAACAAGCCGCCCATGGACCCGGAGACGGCACCCAACACCCCGAGCCATGGCCAGGAATAACGCATCTGCGCAGTCGGCGGTGCATTACGCGTGAACATGCGCAGCAGGTTGTAGGCCGACAATGCCACCAGAAAGACAATAAAACCGATACGCATCGCGCCGGCATCCAGGCCCACCGCCCAGATCGAGCCCAGCCAGGCAAAGCTGAAACCCATCACGCCCAGCGGCAATGCGTGGCGCAGCTCGATACGGTTACGCTGGTGATAGCGCCACAGGGCGAGCATCACGTTGGGCACCACCATCACCAAGGCAGTGCCTTGGGCAATCTGCTGATCCAGGCCGAACCATACGCCGAGCACCGGGATGGCAATCAGCCCGCCCCCGATGCCAAACAAACCGCCCATCGTGCCCAGGGCCGCGCCCAATACCAAGTACATCGCTAGATCCAACACCACTTGCCACTCCACAAATCCCAGGCCTTGCATGCTACGCAGTCGGCCCTAGCGCGGATACGCATAGCGACGCACAATGGCTGTGCCAATCTCGCATAAGCATTTGCCCATGAACCCCAATACCCTCACCGACCAACTGAGCCTGTTCCTCGATGTATTGGAGTCGGGTAGCTTCTCCGCGGCCGCACGCCGCCATCCACTGACGCCCTCGGCGGTGGCCAGGCGCATCGACAGCCTGGAAAATTCGGTGGGCAGCCGCTTGTTCCAGCGCAGCACCCATGCGGTGGTGCCGACACCGGCCGGCCTGGCCTTTGCCGAGCGGGCGCGGCGGATTGTCAGCGAGTTGCAACTGGCGCGAGCCGAAGCCGTCTCCCTGAGCCACGCGCCGGAAGGATTGATTCGCGTGGACGCCCCGGCGGCTTTCGGGCGACGGCATCTGGCACCGGTGATTGCAGACTTCCTGAATGTGTATCCGGGACTGGATGTGCACCTGCATTTGATCGACAGTTTTGTCGATATGCAGGGCGCGCATTTGGGCAAGGTCGACCTGATATTGCGCGCCGGGCATATCGTCGATACCCGGCTGATTGCCACGCCGCTTGCCAGTATCGTGCGCATCGCCTGTGCCAGCCCGGCCTACCTGAAAAGCCGCGGCACGCCGACTCATCCGCGGGAACTGAGCGAACACGACGGCCTGGACTGGGATGGCCTGGCGCCGATGTTCGCCTGGCGCTTCGAACTGGACGGGCGCCGCGCCACCTATCGCCCGCAACGTATCCGCATGAGCGCCAACAACGCTGAAGCCCTGCTGTCAGGGGCCCTCGCCGGGTTGGGTATCGCCCACCTGCCGACCTGGCTGGCCAGTGAATACCTGGTGCGTGGCGAATTGTTGCCACTGTTTTGTGAAAACGGCCTGCCCAGCCCGGAAACCACCGGGATCTATGCGCTGCGCCTGGAGCAACAGCCGAATGCACGCAGCCGGTTGTTGCTGGAATACCTGAAATCCCGTTTCAGCCCCGTGCCGCCCTGGGATCTGGCATTGCAAAGCGGACTGGCCTGACCGCTCGGCCAGAATTATCTGGCGCATTAAAGATTTGCCCGCTAGATTCCAGGCCATTGACGCTTTTTCGAGACCCCGCCATGAGCAAAAATCCCGCCCCTTGCGAATCCCTGCTGCTGGACAACCAGCTGTGTTTCGCCCTGCACTCCACGTCATTGCTGATGACCAAGGTCTACAAGCCACTGCTGCAAGCGCTTGGCCTGACCTACCCGCAGTACCTGGCAATGATGGTGTTGTGGGAAGAAGATGGCTTGACCGTCGGCGAAATCAGCAGCCGCCTGCTGACTGATCCAGGATCGCTGACGCCCCTGCTCAAGCGCCTGGAGGCCGAGGGCCTGCTCAGCCGCACTCGTAGCCGCGAAGATGAACGCGTGGTCGTGGTGGAACTGACCGAGGCCGGGCGTACCTTGCAGGAAAAGGCCATGGGGGTCCCACAGTGCATCCTCGGTGCCAGCGGCTTGGAGCTGGAGCAACTGCGCAAGTTGCAGGCGGATTTGATTGCGTTGCGAGGCAACCTGCAGAACGCGATCTAAACACAACAGCAAAACACTCAACATGTGGGAGGGCGCTTGCTCCCGATGGTGGTGGGTCAGTCAACCA
>NZ_JBMDIS010000150.1:0-8449 GCF_057808775.1 Pseudomonas sp. FG86
GCTAATACAACATTGTGTAGATACCCATGGCTATCGGGGGCAAGCCCCCTCCCACTTTTTTGACTGTATTTCAGTCAGGGTTTGGTAGCGCCTGGGCGGTACATTTTGAACAGCGCCTCAGGGCCCAGTTGAAAGTAATCCGCCGGGCCACCGCCGCGCAAAATCGGCTCGGCGGCGGCGGTGTCGTACACCCCATCCTTGAGCAACCATTTGGCAATGTGCACCGCGACCACTTCGCCCAGCACCAGCCAGCTTGGCACCCGTTGCTTGTCAGCCCGTTGCAGTTGGATGATCTGCGTGACCTTGCACTCGAACGATACCGGGCTCTCGCCCACCCGCGGAACGCTCACGATCTTCGAAGCCACCGGTGTCAGCCCGGACAACTCGAATTCGTTCACCTCTGGTCCTACCGCCGCGCAACTCTGGTTCATCTGCTCGGCCAACGGGCGGGTGGCCAGGTTCCAGACAAACTCGCCGGTCTGTTCGATATTGTTCAGGCTGTCTTTGCGCCCGACACTGGAAAAACCAATGATCGGCGGAATGTAGTTGAACGCGTTGAAGAAACTGTAGGGTGCCAGGTTCAGGCGGCCGTTGCTGTCGTGTGAGGAGATCCAGCCAATCGGCCGTGGACCGACGATGGCATTGAACGGGTCATGGGGCAGGCCGTGGCCGTTGGCGGGTTCGTAGAAATAGATATCGTCAGGCATGGCCGGGGTTCCTGCTGCGGGGTTCGGGAAGGTAGCCATAGTGCAATCCACGGCAGTGAATTTCCATTGGCCCTATGGAATTTTCATTCAACGCCCACCTATTTTTCACAGCGCCCCGTTCAGTCTGCGCGCAACGTCGACACCCCCTATAAGTCGGCTATTTGACAGACTGAGCTTCGGAGCCTTGCCCCCCAATGAACAAACTTCCTCAGATCACCCTGGCGTTCTGGGTCATGAAAATCTGCGCAACCACCCTGGGCGAAACCGCCGGGGACTTGCTGTCGATGACCCTGAACGTTGGCTACGCCATCAGCTCGATGATCCTGATCAGCGTGTTCCTGGTTACCCTGGTGACGCAACTCTGGTCGAAAGCCTACAACCCGGTGCTGTACTGGATTGTGATCCTGTCCACCAGCACTGCCGGCACCACCATGTCGGACTTCATGGACCGCAGCCTGGGCCTGGGTTATGCCACGGGGTCGATGATCCTGATCGTGATTTTGATGATCATCTTTGCGTTGTGGCACCTCAGTGGCGACTCGCTGAACGTGAACAAGGTGCAGACCTTCCGGGGAGAGTTGTTCTACTGGATGGCGATCCTGTTCTCCAACACCCTGGGGACCGCGCTGGGCGACTTCCTGGCGGATGATTCCGGGCTCGGCTTCGCCGGTGGCGCGTTGTTGATTGGCTCCACCATCGCAGCGGTGGTGGCGCTCAAGTACTTCACGCGGATTTCGTCGGTGTTGTTGTTCTGGGTGGCCTTCGTGCTGACTCGGCCATTTGGTGCGACCCTGGGCGATTTCCTGACCAAGCCCCACGAAAAGGGCGGGTTGGACTTCGGCACCATCGGTTCGTCGGCGGTGTTGGCGGCGGTGCTGGTGGTGATGATTGTCGGGGCGTCGTACGCACAGCGACGCTATGTGCGGCGCGAAGTGGCAGAGTTGTCCTGATGCCAAATGTGGGAGGGGGTAAGCCCCCTCCCACATTTTCTACTGCATCCAGCGGTTAGTCCGTGGTAATCCGCGAATGCTTGCGGGTGTCCTTCATGGTCACATAGACCGCCAGAGACACCGCGATACAGGCCGTCACGTACCAGTAATAACCGGTTTCCATGCCAATGCTCTTGAACCACAGCGCGATGTATTCAGCGGTACCGCCGAAGATCGACACGGTCAGTGCATACGGCAGGCCCACGCCCAGCGCGCGGATTTCAGTCGGGAACAGCTCGGCCTTCACCACCGCGTTGATCGAGGTGTAGCCGCTGACGATGATCAGTGCCGCCATGATCAGGAAGAACGCGCCCCACCAGGTCTGGATGGTGTGCAGGGTGGTGAGGATCGGCACGGTGAACAGGGTGCCGAGGATACCGAATGCGATCAGGATCGGCCGACGGCCGATCTTGTCCGACAGCCCACCGACCAGGGGTTGCAGGCACATGAACAGAAACAGCGTGGCCGCCGAGATGGTGGTGGAGTCGGAGATGCTCATGCCGACGGTGTTCACCAGGTACTTCTGCATGTAGGTGGTGTAGGTGTAGAAGGCCAGGGTACCGCCCATGGTCAGGCCGACCACGGTCATCAGTTCCTTGGGGTGGCGCATCAAGGTGCGCATTGCGCTTTCCTTGGCTTTTTCCTTCTTGGTGAACGACTCGGTTTCCTCCATGCCACGACGCAGGTACAGCGCCACGACCGCGCACAGGGCGCCGATGGCGAACGGGATGCGCCAGCCCCAGGCATACAACTGCTCGGTGGTCAGCAATTGTTGCAGCACGATCAGTACGGCCAGAGCGATGAGCTGGCCAGAGATCAGGGTCACGTATTGGAAGCTGGAGTAGAAACCACGACGCTCCTTGGTTGCCATCTCGCTGAGGTAGGTGGCGGAGGTGCCGTATTCGCCCCCGACCGACAGGCCCTGCAGCAAACGGGCAAATACCAGCAGGATCGGCGCGCCGATACCGATGACTTCATAGCTCGGGCTCAGGGCAATCAGCAGCGAGCCGAAACACATCAGGTACACCGAGGCCATCAAGGCCTTTTTACGCCCCACTTTGTCGGCGTACAGGCCCATCAGCCAGCCGCCGATCGGGCGCATCAGGAAGCCCACGGCGAAGATCGCGGCGGTATTGAGCAGTTGGGCGGTGGTGTCGCCTTTCGGGAAAAAGGTTTTTGCGAAGTACAACGAGAAAGCGGCGTAGACGTACCAGTCGTACCACTCGACCATGTTGCCGACAGAGCCGCTGAAAATCGACTTGATCCGGCTGGAAGTGGTGCGCTCTTTTGTCGGCGCGGCCGCCGACCTCAGAGGCAGGGCGTTGGAGTTATCCATTGAAGGATCCTTCATCTAGTTGTTTTTATGGAGCGGCGTGAGCAAAGCGAACGCAGCCTGGCTCGAGCTATAGCAGGAGCTGTGCCAGCTGGATGAACGCCCGGTCTAGAGGGGTTTGGCGGATTTTTTGAGCGGAAAGTCGCTGATGGTTTTAAGGGGGGTGAGCGGAAATCCGCTTATCGCTGCAGGCCTCATCGGGGGCAAGCCCCCTCCCACATTTTGATCTGTGAACACGCTCAAGTGTGGGAGGGGGCTTGCCCCCGATAGCGGCCTGCGAGTCAACACAAGGATTCGCCTAGAGAAACATCTCCCGCACCAACCCATGGCGCTGCATCTTTTCATTGAAGGTACGGCGCGGCAGTTGCAACTCGGCCAGCACCGCCTTGATATCGCCCTTGTGCCGCGCCAGCGCGGCTTTCAGGCAGTGCGCCTCGAACGCCTCCTGCTGCGCCGCCAGCGATTGCCCGACCTCGATGCCCTCGGGTTCCGGATCGCCCAGCCCCAGGACCTGACGTTCGGCGACGTTGGCCAGTTCGCGCACATTGCCCGGCCAGTCATGGCTGAGCAGGCGTCCCAGTTGCGGGCCGCTCAATGGCTCGGCACTGCGGCCCAGGCGTTCGGCGGCGCTCTGGGCAAAGTGCTCGTACAGCAAGGGAATATCTTCGCGGCGCTCACGCAGCGGTGGCAGGCGCAGTTGTGCGACGTTCAACCGGTAGGCCAGGTCTTCGCGAAAGCGCCCGGCGCGAGCCTCTTCCAGCAGGTCCGGCTTGGTGGCGGCGATGATGCGCAAATCGACGTGGATGCTTTGGTTGGAGCCGAGCCGCTCCAGCTTTTGCTCCTGCAGCACCCGTAGCAATTTCACTTGCTGGGCCAGGGGCATGCTTTCGATTTCATCCAGGAACAGGGTGCCGCCGTGGGCGTATTCCAGCTTGCCGATGCGCTTGCCCTGGGCGCCGGTGAATGCACCGCTTTCGTGGCCGAACAACTCGGCTTCAAACAGCTGCTCTGGGATCGCCGCGCAATTGAGCGCCACAAACGGCTTCTTCGCCCGAGGACCAAAATCATGCAGGCAGCGGGCGACCATTTCCTTGCCGCTACCGGTTTCGCCACGGATCAGCACATTGACCGGCAACGTCGCCAGGTCCAGCACCTGGCGTCGCAGGTTTTGCAAACTTCGGGACACCCCCAGCAGGCTGTTCTCCAGTTTCTCCCGGTGGTCGGCCTGTTGATGCAGGCGACGGTTTTCGAGAATCAGCCCACGTTTGTCCAGCGCGCGGCGCAGGCTGTTGAGCAGCGCATCGGGGCTGAAGGGTTTTTCCAGGAAATCGTAGGCACCGTCGCGCATCGCTTCGACGGCCATCGGTACGTCGCCATGGCCGGTGAGCAATATCACCGGCAAGTCGGCATCACGGCGCTGCACTTCGGCCAGCAGCTCCAGGCCGCTGAGCCCGGGCATGCGCACGTCGCTCAGAATCACCCCGGGAAAATCCTTGGGCAACTGCGCCAGGCACGTTTCGGCACGGCTGAAAAGCTGCACTTCAAATCCCGACAGGCTCAACCATTGCTCGACGGCCGTGCGAATGCTGGTTTCGTCATCGACCACAATCACCGCATTCAACATAGGTCGGGTGTCTCCAGTGCGATAGGCAGGGTCAGGGTGAAGACGGCGCCGTCGCCACGGTTGCCGGCGATCAGGCGCCCGCCCAGTTCGTGCACGATAGCGTAGGAAACCGCCAACCCCAACCCGAGGCCGTCTCCCACCGGCTTGGTGGTGAAGAAGGGGTCGAACACGCTGTTCAGGTGTTCTTCGGCAATGCCGCCACCGCTGTCGCTGACGGTCAGTCGCCACAGCTGCTCATCAGCGTGCAGGTGGATTTCGAGGCGTTTGCGCGGCTTGTTCGCCATCGCATCCAGGGCGTTGCGCAGCAGGTTGATCAGTACCTGTTCCAAGCGGATCGCATCGCCGCGTACCCAGGCGGGGCGGGTCAGGTCCAGCAGGGTGCCGATGCCTTCATCGCGCAGGCGCGCGTCGAGCAGGTGCAGGGACTGATCGACTACGGTGGCCAGGTCCAGGCGTTCGCGCAGGCCGCTGGGGCTCTTGCGCGCGAAGGTCTTGAGGTGGCCGGTCAGCGCGGCCATGCGTGTGAGCATATCGTCCAGTGGGGTCAGGGCCTTGTAGGCATCGTCTATACGGCCGTGGTCAAGCAGCAGGCGCAGGGTCGCCAACTGCATGCGCTGGGCGGTCAGCGGTTGGTTGATTTCATGGGCGAGGGCGGCAGACATCTGCCCCAGCGCCGCCAATTTGGCCGATTGCACCAGGCCGTCCTGAGCGGTGCGCAGCGCCTGGGTACGCTCCTCCACAAGCTGTTCGAGCTCTTCGCGGCTGCGCTGCCGCAAGCGGGCCAGGCGCCAGCGCTGGGTCAGGAACAGCACCAGGAACACCAGCGCCAGCCATGAGCCAGCGGCGGCCAGGCCGGCGTTGCGTTGGTCTTCAAAGGCGAATTGGGGCTTGCGCAGCAGGTGCAGGGTCCAGCCCTCGGCCTTCAGCGGCAAGGATTCCCAGATGTAGTTGGCGTTGCCGTCAGGTCCGTTGACGCGCATCAGGTGACTGTTGTCGTCGAAGCGTTGCAAC
Source organism: Pseudomonas sp. FG86 (assembly GCF_057808775.1). Classification (NCBI taxonomy): domain Bacteria; kingdom Pseudomonadati; phylum Pseudomonadota; class Gammaproteobacteria; order Pseudomonadales; family Pseudomonadaceae; genus Pseudomonas; species Pseudomonas sp. FG86. Next base: position 5,665 of record NZ_JBMDIS010000150.1, read on the forward strand.
GCCTGGGTTTCCAGGGGCTGCAATTGTTTCTTGTCGTATTGGCGGGTGGCCTTGAGTTCGGCCAGGTCGCTGGCCGACAGCGGGCGCAGGTTGCGATAACGCCAGCCGGGCTGGTTGGCGATAAACACGATACCGCGCGCGTCGCTGACCAGCAGCAGGTCATTGCCCTGGGCCCACTCGCGTTCAAGCTCGGGGAATTCCAGCTTGACCACCATGGCGCCGAGGAACTGCTCATGTTCATCGAGCACCGCACTGGAGAGGAAGTACCCCGGCACCCCGGTAGTCACCCCGACCGCATAAAAACGCCCGGTGCCCTGGCTTTGGGTCTGGCTGAAGTAAGGCCGAAACGCGTAGTTGTGTCCGACATAACTGCTGGGCAGGTTCCAGTTACTGGCGGCCACGGCCAGGCCGGTGCGGTCCATCAACTCCAGGGTGGAAGACTGGGCGGCACCGTTGATGCGTTCCAGTTTGCGGTTGAGCATGTCCTGGGTGGTGGCATCCAGCGGGCCTTTCAAGGCGCTGATCATTTCCGAGTCCAAGGCCAGTACGGCGGGCAGGGCGCGGTAGCGTTCGATCAAGGTGTGCAGGGAGTTGGCGTACAACGCGAGTTGCTGGTTGGCGCGGGCGGCATCGTCCACCAGGGCCACGCGTTCGGCGTGGCGCGTGGCCAGGGCAGCGGCCAGCAGTGCACCGGCGATGATGAGCAGGGAATAGAAGGTCAGGCGCAGCGGGCGAGGGATCACGATCATACGATGATGAACAGGCACAGTAAGGGGGAGCACCATAGCATGAGCTGCCTGGATCTTGTGGTGGGAGAGGCTACGGTGGCTAGAGGGCTTGTTGTGGCAAGCCCGCTCGCCACAGGACGCCTGGTCGCCCGTGACCGCCTCGATTGCCAAAGGGCAATCGGCAGTCAGAAAAAAAGGCGACCGGGCTTATCGCCGCAGTCGCCTTTATCCTTGCGGGGAAAGTGCTTACTGCACTTCCACCGCCAGGCTTTCACTGATCTTTTTCTGCCAGATGGCAGGACCGGTGATATGGACGGATTCGCCCTTGCTGTCCACCGCCACGGTGACCGGCATGTCTTTCACGTCGAACTCGTAGATCGCTTCCATGCCCAGTTCGGCGAAAGCCACCACACGCGACTTCTTGATGGCTTGCGCTACCAGGTAAGCAGCGCCGCCGACGGCCATCAGGTACACGGCCTTGTGGTCCTTGATCGCTTCGATGGCGGCCGGGCCGCGTTCGGATTTGCCGATCATGCCCAGCAGGCCTGTTTGCTCGAGGATCTGGCGGGTGAACTTATCCATCCGCGTTGCGGTGGTCGGGCCGGCAGGGCCAACCACTTCTTCGCGCACGGGATCAACCGGGCCGACGTAATAGATGAAGCGACCCTTGAGGTCCACCGGCAGGGCTTCGCCCTTGTTCAGCATCTCGACCATGCGCTTGTGCGCGGCGTCGCGACCGGTGAGCATCTTGCCGTTGAGCAACACGGTTTCGCCCGGCTTCCAGCTCTGCACGTCTTCCGGGGTCAGGGTGTCGAGGTTGACGCGACGGGCCGAAGGGCCGGCTTCCCAGACGATTTCCGGGTAGGCGTCCAGCGGTGGCGCCTCCAGCGACGCCGGGCCCGAACCGTCGAGCACGAAGTGCGCGTGACGGGTGGCGGCGCAGTTGGGGATCATGCACACCGGCAGCGAAGCGGCGTGGGTCGGGTAGTCCATGATCTTCACGTCGAGCACGGTGGTCAGGCCGCCCAGGCCCTGGGCGCCGATGCCCAGTTGGTTGACCTTCTCGAACAGCTCCAGGCGCATCTCTTCGATACGGTTGGACGGGCCGCGCTTTTTCAGCTCGTGGATGTCGATGGATTCCATCAACACTTCCTTGGCCATCACCGCGGCTTTCTCGGCGGTGCCGCCAATGCCGATGCCGAGCATGCCCGGTGGGCACCAGCCGGCGCCCATGGTCGGAACGGTCTTGAGCACCCAGTCGACGATCGAGTCGGACGGGTTGAGCATGGCCATCTTCGACTTGTTCTCGGAACCACCGCCTTTGGCCGCCACGTCCACTTCCACGGTGTTACCCGGGACGATGGAGTAGTGGATGACTGCGGGGGTGTTGTCCTTGGTGTTCTTGCGCGCGCCTGCCGGGTCGGCGAGGATCGATGCACGCAGGACGTTTTCCGGCAGGTTGTAGGCGCGACGCACACCTTCGTTGATCATGTCGTCCAGGCCCATGGTGGCGCCATCCCAACGTACATCCATGCCCACGCGCACGAACACGGTGACAATACCGGTGTCCTGGCAGATCGGGCGATGGCCGGTGGCGCACATGCGCGAGTTGATCAGGATCTGCGCGATGGAGTCGCGGGCCGCTGGCGATTCTTCGCGCAGATAGGCTTCGTGCATCGCTTGGATGAAGTCAACGGGGTGGTAGTAGGAAATGAATTGCAGGGCGTCGGCAACGCTCTGAATCAGGTCGTTTTGCTTGATCACGGTCATGAGTCGCGCTCCTCTATAAGGGAACATTCAATAAAGGTGGCTTCAGTGAAGTGCATCGGTCGGCTGAAACCACCTTTCCAAGGCGCGTCGCCAAGAAGAGCAGGTATTGTTGGCGCGACGCTAAAAAGGCGCGGCAGTATAACCCGGCGTGGTGGCCGATACACCCGACGATGGTCAAACTCTGTGGCAAGCCCGAATGCCTGTCAGTTAAGAGATAGAACGAGCAAACAGTAGCGGGCTTGTTGTGGCGAGCGGGCTTGCCCCGCGTTGGGCTGCGCAGCAGCCCC
>NZ_JBMDIS010000151.1:0-8345 GCF_057808775.1 Pseudomonas sp. FG86
TGCTTCGCAGTCCAACGCGGGGCAAGCCCGCTCGCCACAGGTACAGCACTTGTCACCACTAATCAGTTAGCCACAACTACAGTGTTCACCTAGAGTCTTCACCCAGTGTCTTTCCAACAACAATAAAAGGACGCACCACCATGAAGTCATTCAAACGTACCCTGCTCGCCACCGCCCTGGCCCTGCTCGCCCTGCCGGTGATGGCTGACTCTGCCCACCCGAAAATCGGTTTTTCCATCGACGACCTGCGCCTGGAGCGCTGGTCCCGTGACCGTGACTACTTCGTTGCCGCGGCGGAAAAACTCGATGCCAAGGTCTTCGTGCAGTCTGCCGATGCCAATGAGCAGAAGCAGATTTCCCAGATCGAAAACCTGATCTCCCGTGGCGTCGACGTGATCGTGATCGTGCCGTTCAACGCCACCGTGTTGACCAACGCCGTGGCCGAGGCCAAGAAAGCCGGGATCAAGGTGGTGTCCTATGACCGCCTGATCCTCAACGCCGACATCGACGCGTATATCTCCTTCGATAACGAAAAAGTCGGCGAGATGCAGGCCAGCGGCGTGCTGCAAGCGGCGCCCAAGGGCAATTACTTCCTGCTCGGCGGCGCGCCCACCGACAACAACGCCAAGGTGCTGCGCGAAGGCCAGATGAAAGTGCTGCAACCGGCCATCGACAAGGGCGACATCAAGATTGTCGGCCAGCAGTGGGTCAAGGAATGGAACCCCACTGAAGCCCTGAGCATCGTCGAAAACGCCCTGACCCGGAACAACAACAAGATCGACGCCATCGTCGCCTCCAACGACGCCACCGCCGGCGGTGCGATCCAGGCCCTGGCCGCGCAGAAGCTGGCGGGCAAGGTGCCGATCTCGGGCCAGGACGCCGACCTCGCGGCGGTCAAGCGCGTGATCGACGGCACCCAGACCATGACCGTGTACAAGCCGCTCAAGCTGATCGCCACCGAAGCCGCCAAGCTCTCGGTGCAGTTGGCGCGTAACGAGAAACCGACGTACAGCTCGCAGTACGACAATGGCAGCAAGAAAGTCGACACCATCCTGCTCACCCCGACCCCGCTGACCAAGGCGAATATCGACCTGTTGGAAAAGGACGGGTTCTATACCAAAGAACAGATTGGCCAGTAGGAGCGGGCTTGCCCGCGAAAAACGTCAACGATAACGCGGGCATTGAGGATGACCGCGGTGTCCTCGGGTTCTTCGCGAGCAAGCTCGCTCCTACGGGAACCCGCGTTTCTTCGGCCTTTTGTGTGAGCCATGGTCATGTCCGACTACCTGCTGCAAATGAACGGCATCGTCAAAACCTTTGGCGGTGTCCACGCGCTGAACGGCATCGATATCAAGGTGCGGCCGGGGGAATGTGTCGGCCTGTGCGGTGAGAACGGTGCCGGCAAGTCGACCTTGATGAAGGTGCTGTCGGCCGTCTATCCGCACGGCACCTGGGAGGGTGAAATCCTCTGGGACGGGCAACCGCTCAAGGCCCAGTCCATCAGCGAAACCGAGGCCGCCGGTATCGTCATCATCCACCAGGAACTGACCCTGGTGCCCGACCTGTCGGTGGCCGAGAACATCTTCATGGGCCACGAGCTGACCTTGCCCGGCGGGCGCATGAACTACCCGGCGATGCTGCACCGCGCCGAAGCGTTGATGCGCGAACTCAAGGTGCCGGACATGAACGTCGCGCTGCCGGTGTCGCAGTACGGCGGCGGCTACCAGCAACTGGTGGAAATCGCCAAGGCCCTGAACAAAAAGGCGCGCTTGTTGATCCTCGACGAGCCCTCTTCGGCCCTGACCCGCTCTGAGATCGAGGTGCTGCTCGACATCATCCGCGACCTCAAGGCCAAGGGCGTGGCCTGCGTGTACATCTCCCACAAACTCGATGAAGTCGCGGCGGTGTGCGACACCATCTCAGTGATTCGCGACGGCAAACACATCGCGACCACCGCCATGGCCGATATGGATATCCCGCGCATCATCACGCAGATGGTCGGACGCGAGATGAGCAACCTCTACCCCACCGAGCCCCATGCCGTGGGCGAGGTGATCTTCGAGGCGCGCCACGTGACTTGCTACGACGTCGACAACCCCAAGCGCAAACGCGTCGACGATATTTCCTTCGTGCTCAAGCGCGGCGAAATCCTCGGCATCGCCGGCTTGGTGGGCGCCGGGCGCACGGAACTGGTGTCGGCGCTGTTCGGCGCCTACCCCGGCCGCTACAGCGCCGAGGTGTGGCTGGACGGCCAACTGATCGACACGCGCACACCGCTTAAGTCGATCCGCGCCGGGCTGTGCATGGTGCCCGAGGACCGCAAGCGCCAAGGCATCATTCCCGACCTGGGCGTGGGCCAGAACATCACCCTGGCGGTGCTCGACACCTATGCGCACCTGACCCGTATCGACGCCGAGGCCGAACTGGGCAGCATCGACCAACAGATCGCGCGCATGCACCTCAAGACGGCCAGCCCGTTCTTGCCGATCACCAGCCTGTCCGGCGGCAACCAGCAAAAAGCCGTGCTGGCGAAAATGCTGATGGCCAAGCCCAAGGTGCTGATCCTCGACGAGCCCACACGCGGGGTGGATGTGGGGGCCAAGTATGAGATCTACAAACTGATGGGCGCGCTGGCGGCCGAAGGTGTATCGATCATCATGGTCTCGTCGGAGCTGGCCGAAGTACTCGGTGTGTCCAACCGCGTGCTGGTGATCGGCGACGGCCAGTTGCGGGGCGACTTCATCAACGAGGGGCTCACCCAGGAACAGGTGCTCGCCGCCGCGCTCAGCCAAAACAATAATAACGATCGGAAAACCGCGTAGATGAATCAGGTCAAACAGCTGTTTACCCGCTACAAAATGCTCGCCCTGGTGATCGCCGTGGCGTTTATCTGGCTGTTTTTCAGCTGGCAGACCGAGGGCGGTTTCCTCACTCCGCGCAACCTGTCCAACCTGCTGCGGCAGATGTCGATCACCGGGATCCTGGCCTGCGGCATGGTGCTGGTGATCATCAGCGGGGAGATCGATTTGTCGGTGGGCTCATTGCTCGGCTTGCTCGGCGGGCTCGCGGCGATCCTGGATGTGGTCTATCACATGCCGTTGCTGGCCAACCTCAGCCTGGTGGCGCTGTGTGGCTTGATGATCGGTTTGGCCAACGGCTACATGACCGCCTACCTGCGCATCCCGTCGTTTATCGTTGGCCTGGGTGGCATGTTGGCGTTTCGCGGGATTCTGCTGGGGATTACCGGCGGCACCACCATTGCGCCGGTGTCGCCATCGCTGGTGTATGTGGGCCAGGGGTATTTGCCGCATTCGGTGGGGCTTGGCCTTGGGGTCCTGCTGTTTGCCCTGACCCTGTTCTTGACCTGGAAACAACGGCGCAACCGCGCACTGCACGGGTTGGCCGCGCACTCGCTGGTGCGGGACGTACTGCGCGTGGTGGTGATCGGCGCGGTGCTGGCTGGGTTCGTCACCACCCTCAACAGCTACGACGGCATTCCCGTGCCGGTGCTGCTGTTGCTGGTGCTGCTTGGCGTGTTCAGCTACGTCACCAGCCAGACCGTGTTCGGCCGCCGCGTGTATGCGGTGGGCAGCAACATGGAAGCCACGCGCCTGTCAGGTATCAATGTGCAGGCGGTGAAACTGTGGATCTTCGGGATCATGGGCGTGATGTGCGCCCTCGCCGGCCTGGTCAACACCGCGCGCCTCGCGGCGGGCTCACCGTCGGCGGGCAATATGGGCGAACTCGACGCCATCGCTGCGTGCTTCATCGGCGGTACATCCATGCGCGGCGGCTCGGGCACAGTGTATGGCGCGCTGCTCGGGGCGCTGGTGATCACCAGCCTGGATAACGGCATGTCGATGCTGGATGTGGACAGTTATTGGCAGATGATTGTGAAGGGCAGCATCCTGGTGCTGGCGGTGTGGGTGGATGTGAGTACCCGCACAGGTCGGCGGTAGGAATGCAGGATAAATGTGGGAGGAGGCTTGCCCCCGATAGCCGTGTGTCAGTCATACAGGTATCAACTGACCCTCCGTCATCGGGGGCAAGCCCCCTCCCACATTGACCGCCTCAAAAATCACTGCCTGAACGGGGTCAAAACTGTGGGAGGGGGCTTGCCCCCGATGGCGGTCGGTCAGTCGACATCTACAGTGCCAGCAGCTTTCTTGAATGGGGTAACACCAAGATAAAAGAGGTAGGCAATCGCTCCCCACGTCAATAGCTGATGATTGGCCACCCAAAATGCTTCGACCACCTTCAACCCCGTGCGCTCGCGACCCGTTTATCACATTTTTTTGACGTTTTTTTCTCATTCCCGGCTCTACATTCGCCGCGCCTAAACATGCAAATGATTCCTATTGGTTTCGTCTCAATCGACCTCTAGCGGATTTCCCGTGTCGCCATACAAACCCGGAGCGCTCACCGCATGACCACCCGCCTTCCTTCGTTCGTCAAAAAAGCCCTGCTGGCCACCGCCCTGGTCAGCGCCGGGCATGTGTATGCCGCCAGCGAGCCGGTCGGCATCGTGGTCTACAACGCCCAGCATGAAAGCCTCACCAAGGCCTGGGTCGAAGGGTTCACCCAGGAAACCGGGATTCCGGTGACGATCCGCAATGGCGACGACACCGAGATGGGTAACCAGCTCGTGCAGGAAGGCGCGGCCTCTCCGGCGGATGTGTTCCTCACCGAAAACTCCCCGGCCATGGTGCTGGTGGACAACGCTGGCCTGTTCGCGCCGGTAGCGCCGACCACCCTGCAACAGGTGGACGCCGCCTACCGCCCGGCTCATGGCAAATGGGTGGGCATCGCTGCGCGCTCCACCGTGTTCGTGTACAACCCGAGCAAACTGAAAGAGGTCGACCTGCCTAAATCCCTGCTGGACCTGGCTTCGCCAAGCTGGAAAGGCCGCTGGGCCGCTTCACCGGCCGGTGCCGACTTCCAGGCCATCGTCGCCGCCGTGCTTGAACTCAAGGGCGAAGCCGCGACCCTCGACTGGCTCAAGGCAATGAAGGCCAACGCGAGCATCTACCGAGGCAACAGCGCCGTGCTCAAGGCCGTCAACGCCGGCCAGGTCGACAGCGGTGTGATCTATCACTATTACAGCTTCGTCGACCAATCCAAGACCGGTGAAAACAGCAAGAACACCCAGCTGCACTACTTCAAGCACCAGGACCCGGGCGCGTTTGTGAGCATCTCCGGTGCCGGTGTCCTGGCCTCCAGCAAGCATCAGGAACAGGCCCAGGCCTTCTTGAAGTGGATCACCGGCAAAGACGGCCAGGCGATCCTCAAGGACGGCAATTCGTTCGAATACGCGGTCGGCCAGAACGCCCAATCCAACCCCAAACTGATGCCACTGGCGCAACTGGATGCACCTAAGGTCGACGCGTCGAAACTCAACAGCAAAAAGGCTGTCGAGCTGATGACCCAGGCCGGACTGCTCTGATTGTTGCCTGAATCGTCGATACCCGGCATCGCCCACGCGCAGCTACGCAAACGCCCCCACGGACTGTTCAAAAGCCGTGGGGGCACGTGGGTCACCAGTTTGTCGGTACTGGTTTCGTTGTTGGCGCTGCTGCCGATTGCGTTTGTGATCGGCGTGTCGTGGCAAATCGGCTGGGCGCAAATCGAAGCGCTGGTATGGCGCCCTCGCGTCGGCGAGTTGCTGACGAACACCGTGCTACTGGTGCTGTTCACCTTGCCGTTGTGCATCGTATTGGGCGTCGCGCTCGCATGGTTGACCGAGCGCACCGACCTGCCCGGCCGCCGTGCCTGGTCGTTGCTGGCGGTCGCGCCGCTGGCGGTGCCGGCGTTTGTGCACAGTTACGCGTGGGTCAGCCTCGTGCCGTCGATCCATGGATTGCCGGCCGGTGTGCTGGTGTCGGTGATTGCCTATTTCCCGTTTCTGTACCTGCCGGTGGCGGCGACCCTGCGCCGGCTGGACCCTGCGATTGAAGACGTGGCCGAATCCCTGGGCCTCAAGCCCTGGGCGGTGTTCCGGCGGGTGGTGTTGCCGCAGTTGCGCCTGGCGATCTGCGGCGGTGCGCTGTTGGTCGGCCTGCATCTGTTGGCCGAATATGGCCTGTACGCGATGATCCGCTTCGACACCTTCACCACGGCGATTTTCGATCAGTTCAAGTCCACCTTCAACGGCCCGGCGGCCAATATGCTCGCGGCCGTGCTGGCCCTGTGTTGCCTGGCGATGCTCACCGTCGAATCCGCCTCGCGCGGCCACGCACGTTATGCCCGGGTCGGTTCCGGCAGTGCCCGTGAGCAACGCATCGTGCGGCTGAGCGCCGTCACCCGCATGCTCTCCCTCGGCTTGCAAGCCGCAACCTGTGCATTGGCCCTCGGCGTGCCGCTGGTCACCCTGGGCAAATGGCTGGTCGCCGGTGGGCGCGAGGTCTGGCAGTTCAGCGAGCTGCTGCCGGCGCTGGAGCAAACCGTGCTGCTGGGCATTGCCGGTGCGGTGTTGACCACCTGCGCGGCGGTACCGATTGCCTGGCTGTCGATTCGTGCGCCGGGGCGCCTGCAACGCATCCTGGAAAGCTGCAACTACATCACCAGTTCGTTGCCCGGCATTGTCGTGGCACTGGCGCTGGTCACGGTGACCATCCACTTCGCCCGGCCAATCTACCAGACGACGATCACCGTGCTGCTCGCCTACCTGCTGATGTTCCTGCCACGGGCGCTGGTGAGCCTGCGTGCGGGTATCGCCCAGGCGCCGGTGGAACTGGAAAACATGGCGCGCAGCCTTGGTCGCTCGCCGGGCCGCGCCCTGTGGCTGATCACGATGCGCCTGGCGGCCCCGGCCGCCGCTGCAGGAGCGGCGCTGGTGTTCCTGGCGATCACCAACGAGCTGACCGCCACCCTGTTGCTCGCGCCCAACGGCACGCGCACCCTGGCCACCGGCTTCTGGGCGATGACCAGCGAGATCGACTACGCCGCCGCGGCGCCTTACGCGTTGATCATGATCCTGCTCTCACTGCCGTTGACCGGCCTCCTCTACCACCAATCCAAACGCACGGCCGGCCGATGAACGCCCTCGAACTCACTGCTCTTTGCAAAACCTTCGGCACCCAAGCGGCCTTGGCCGACGTCAGCCTGGCGGTGCCCAACGGCAGCCGCACGGTGATCGTCGGGCCTTCCGGCTCCGGCAAGACCACCTTGCTGCGGATGATTGCCGGCTTTGAATTCCCCGACAGCGGCAGCCTGACCCTGAACGGCCAGGTGCTGGTCGACGACATCCACGCCGTGCCGGCCCACCAGCGCCAGATCGGTTATGTGCCGCAGGACGGTGCGTTGTTCCCGCACATGACTGTGGCCGACAACATTGGCTTCGGCCTCGCGGCCAAGCACGTTGCACGGCACGAACGCATCGCCGAACTGATGGACAGCGTGGCCCTCGACGCCAACATGGCCCGGCGCTGGCCCCACGAGCTGTCCGGCGGCCAACAGCAGCGCGTGGCGCTGGCGCGGGCCTTGGCGCAACAGCCCCGGCTGATGCTGCTGGATGAACCGTTTTCCGCACTGGACACCGGCCTGCGCTCGGCCATGCGCAAGATGGTAGCGCGGTTGCTGAGTGATGCGGGCATCACCACGATCCTGGTCACCCATGATCAGAGTGAGGCGCTGTCGTTCGCCGACCAGTTGGCGGTGATGCGCCAGGGACGCCTGGTGCAATCGGGTCATCCGATGAACCTTTACCAGTACCCCGTGGACGAGCAAACCGCGTTATTTCTCGGCGAAGCCGTGGTCATGCCCGCGCGGATTGAGGCGGGCTGGGCTCACTGTGCGTTGGGTCGCGTGTCGGTCGACAGCCAGGCCAATCATGGTGCGGCACAGATCATGCTGCGCCCCGAGCAACTGCACCTGAGTACCACCGACGAATCCGGCTGCCGTGGTGTGGTCACCGAGCGCGAATTCGGCGGCAATACCTGCACCCTGACCGTGGCGTTGCAACCGGGCGAGGACGCGCCTGGCCAGGCCATCCTGGTGCGCAGCTCGGGCCTGCAAGCGCCAAACCCAGGCAGCGTGGTGTATCTCAGCACGGTGGGCATGGCCCATGTGCTGAAAAAACCGGCGGCCCTCAGCCCCCGCTGAGTTTTGCGGTTTACCTTCTCGGGCATAGGCGTGGCCCTGAACCTGTGGGTTGGAGTGAGGACATATCCGTTGCTGCGGTAACGGCCCCTGACAGATCTCCCTGTGGCGAGCGGGCTTGTCCCGCGTTGGGCTGCGAAGCAGCCCCAGTCAAGAAGACCGCCGTGTATCAGACACTCTGTAGAGGCCGGTTGCGGGGCTGCTTCGCACCCCAACGCGGGACAAGCCCGCTCGCCACAACAACCCTA
>NZ_JBMDIS010000152.1:0-8078 GCF_057808775.1 Pseudomonas sp. FG86
AGGGGCAGCACCGTACCGGAAAGGTCAGGTGTTGCACTCAGTTTTCGCGGCCGCCGAGTTTAAGCGCGTCCTGCAGAAGGTTTTCGTCACCAGTTTGGTCAAACTGTTGAACCAAGAGCTCAAGTCGGTAAGTAAGTGTCTCAGGCTTCAGATTCCCTAGAGTCATAGACTCTTTAGAATAGGACAATGCTCTTGACACAGTGGCAGGCGAAACTTGGACCCAGCGCCCGATCATTGCGACGGCAGTTGCATACTTACCGGTGGCTATTCGCCTAGCAGACTCCGTTAATACTTGACTTTCGATAGAGAATCTAAATTCGGAAAGGGCAACCCGGTACCGTGCAATGGCTACGTCAATCTCATGCCCTGCAAAACTCCCCTTAGCATCTTCATATAGCGCATCAGCGGCTCGATGTGCAATATTGGCTAACGACTTCGAAAAGTCTAATCTAACATCCTTTAATGAACTACTCATATCAACTGGGTTTCGTCGCATATGTTCAAGTATCAACATAAATACTGGCGATGCGACTATCTCATCCTCTCTCAGAATTTTTCGCCACATCTCTGATGCTGAAACATGCCCGTCTGCGTCGAAAAGTAAGCGTAAGTCCGAAGACCTTGGGCTTGAGGCAAGCCAAGCCGTTGAAGAGGGTGAGCCAAGGTAGCCAAGGGTAGTAAAGACTTCTCCCAAATTTGGCGCCCAAGCGTTCAATGCATTTAAATATTCGTCATTTGGCGCCATGATCTATCCTTTTTCCACGAGCCGTTGAGGTTCTTACGATCATAAACCAAAGCAGAATTCGCTGTTAGTGCTGAGGTACATATTGCTTAGCTTCAATGCTCAGGGGAAAGGGCTATCTGAACATCGAAGGCGAACAACGGTATCCAAGCACCTGAAAAAAGCGGCACGGCCTAATTTGCTAAAGCGGGGCATAATTTACGTGATACGAACCATTTGTATCAGTGTGCCAATCGTCCGCTTCTGGCCGATTTTTGCCTGTCGTCACCGGCAGCTATGCGCAGTTAACTGCCAACCATGGTTACGAAGTGTGCTGGTCAACTCCGATGCAATCGGTGGTCAGATCGGGTGCAAACGGGTGGCCAATTTCGCACGGTATTCCAATTGGTATTCCAGCCAAAATACTAAAACCGATATTAATTTTATAAATCAATAACTTAATTAACAAATTCAAATTACCCCGGCAGACCGATCTGGCTTCTGCTCCACGACACGATGGTGCGTGCTGCCTAAAGGTTAGGACGAACCAGGGTCCAGCGGTTCGCTAGGGAAATGGAATCGTCGTGCCTTGATGAACGTAAGGTGACCACAAGCTTATCCATAGCGTTCATCGTCACTTTTATCAACGACGTCATAGACCAGCTTCGCTCTACCCGCTTTACAGGTATAGAGGATGCCCGCATCTTGCTGTCCAAAGGTCTTCGGCGGTAAAGGCAAAGGATTTGCCATTCAGCAGAATTTTGTCCACCCAGCCCTTGAGCCTTGGGTACCAGGCTCGCCACCCGTGTTCAGCCATGATCGCCGAATAAATTAAGCAATAGCATGGGCGTGGTGCCCTGTCTGCATTAGCGTGATGATGGCTGAAGGTGAGACGTCAAGGTACTGAGGAGTTTTCTGTCAAGGCTGGCTCATTGCTTCTCGATGATCAGCGGAGAATAAACGCAATGTATAACGAACAGTTAACCATAAGGAATAATCTGTAGGATAAGTCGTCTACCTGCTATTTACAGCGCCATAGTTGACGAATAAAAATAGCCCTCCAAGCAGCAACCACTGTTCAATTCAACCTGAAGATTAATTTTTTCGGAGAATACAGAATGGCCAGCGAAAACTACGCGATCAAAGGTGGCCAACCTTTACCGCCAACTTCCGTTAACCAGGCGCTTAACTTTGATCGGGACTATTCGCGTTTGAGGAATTATTACGAAACCTGGTCAGTCGATTATGACAACGATGTATCTGAAGAAAACTACTGCGGCCCCCGCATGCTCGGTGACCTCTTCGACTCGTTGCTCCCGGCCTCTGGAGCGCGCCGGCCCATGCGGATCATGGATGCCTGCTGCGGAACCGGTCTGGTAGGCAAAGAACTGATGCTGCGGGGATTTTCGCCTGTCGATGGTTGTGATTTATCGCCGGCCATGACTAACTTGGCGCGCGAAACCCAGGCCTATGCAACATTGTATGGCGGGGTGGATCTTACTGAACATAATCCAATGATCGCTGACAACCAGTATGACGCAACCTTTTGCTGCGGTGCATTTATCGAGGGCCATTTACCCACAGAGGCCATCCATGAACTTATGCGAATCACAAAAAATAGCGGGTTGATCCTACTGAGTACACGCTGTACTTTTTATATAGCAGAACACTTTGACTCCCTACTGAATAAACTAACGGCCTCCAGACAACTTTCTGCATTGCCTTCGTTTATGAACGCAGCTTACTTGAACGACGTGCAAGCCCACTACTTGGCGTTTGCCGTCAACAAATAATCAGGAGTCGAACATGGATGTGCTCAATAGTATTTCCCTTGAGCGTCTTGAATCGACCCAAGCAGATTATGAAATCAGCCGTTTGCGCGAATGTTGCGTCAATGATGGATTCTTCTACCTGGCCGATCATGGCATACGGCCCTCGTTGATAGCGGATGCCTTGGAAACCGCCCGCCAATTCTTCGCGCTGCCACTGTCCACCAAGAACCAGTTCTGTCAGGACCGGCAAGTGGTCATCCCCAAGACGTGCCGTGGATATGTCGATACGTTTGGCGAGACCTTGCATCCCCCCACCGGCCCGGATCGAAAGCAGCATTTCGACATGGGCCGGGAAGCGCCGGCCTGCGACTTGCCGTTTACCGGGCCGAACCTGTTGCCCAGCGAGGGCCAGGCCCCCGGTTTTGCCAAGTCCATGCTCGCTCTACAACAAGAAGTACTGGACCGGGTAGTGCCCGCACTACTGCGCGGCCTGGCCCTATCCCTCGGGCTGGACCGGGATTTTTTCCAGGCGTTTTTTTCCAACCCGGTGCTGATCCAGCGTGCGCTGTATTACCCACCCTCGGGCAGTGGCGCGGGCAAGCACACCGACAACGGCATGTTCACCTTGCTGTTCCAGGACCCGCGAGATGCCTGTGCCCTCAGTGCCTTTTCACAAGGCCGGTGGATCGACGTTCCTTGCCGCGCCAACGAAGTGGTGGTGAATCTCGGCGATATGTTGATGAAGTGGAGCAATGGCCTGTTTACCAGTACGCCGCACCAGGTGATCCACCGTGCAAGCAGCGCCAGGGTGTCACTGCCGTTTTTTGTGTACCCGGACATCGCTGCCGTGTTTACCCCGCTAGGCAGTGACCAGACGGTCGCCTGCCGGCAGGTCATGCTCGATAACTTCAATTCCATCTGGGTATCCGGCCAGGGCGCCGGCAGGGCGCGCGAGTTCGCTTGAAGCGGCCCACAGGAGAAGCGATATGCACACCGCAGAGCCAAACAAAATCGCCTTCATCGGTGTTGGAAATATGGGCCGGCCACTGGTGGAGCGTCTGCTGCTCGCCGGATACGAGGTTCAGGTGTATGACATCGACCCGACACGTGCGCGCTCCGTGATCACTGCAGGTGCGCGCTGGAAGGCCACCCCCGCGCTGTGTGCCAGCGGCTGTGAGGTTGTCGTGACCTGCCTGCCCCTACCCCATCATGTGCTGGAAAACATGACCGGGCCGGAGGGTGCGCTGGCCGGGATGGCGGAAAACTCGGTATGGATCGATACCTCCACCACCGATTATCACAACACCCGGCATATCGCCGGACTGGCCCGACAAAAACACATCCATAGCCTTGAAGCCCCGGTCAGCAATCTGTCGCATATGGGGGTAGATTTCGCCAATGTGTGTTTCTACATCGGTGGCGACAAAGTCGGTTATCAATCAAGTAGCAGCGTGCTGGAGACCATGGGCCGCAAGGCATTTTATGTAGGTGAGATCGGCACCGGGCAGTCCGTCAAGTTACTGACCAACCTGCTGTTTTACGCCGCCACCGCCGTGTGGGCCGAGTTGCTGGTGCTGGCCCGGGCCAATGAGATCCCGCTGCACTGGTTCTGGGATTTCGTAAAAACCTCCCGCGGCAACTGCTTTGTCAGCAATCAGTTGACCCCGTTTATGCTCGACGCCAGCTACGACCATTCGTGCACCCTGGAGATCACGGTCAAGGACATGAGCCTCACCGAGGCGCTGGCCGATGAGTTGGGGGTGGCGATTCCCTTGGGGCGGATCATCGCTGATCGTTATCGACAGGCCGGAGCGCGGTTCGACACTCAGGACAATCACGTCAAGGTCGCAGCCTTGAGCGAACAGGAAAACAGCATTGCGCTTGCGCTGGCCGACTTCCAGGCACCCTCGCCCTACGGCGCCAATCGTAACTACCGACACAGCGGCGCTTTTACCGAGGATGCTTTCGGCCGGATCACCCCCACACTGCCGGAAACGTTCCACTCCGGCATCCGGTTCACCGACAATCAAAAGATCAAGCTGGCGACGCATCTGGTGGAATTCCTCGCCTGTATCAACCGGGTCATTCTCGGGGAGGCCGCTGAAATTGGCGGCGCCATGGGCCTGTCGCCCTCGCTGGTCACCCAGGTCGTCAACTGGAGCTGCGGCCCTAGTTGGGTGGCCGAACACATGGACAGCTACGAGCCGTGCTTCGACAGCATCGCGGTAGTCGATCAAAAACGCCATGAGCTAAAGCTGAGCGTTATCAACCGGATTTTCCAACAATCGATTCTGGATGTTGCCATCTCGCCTCGCATGGCGGGTCTTGCCCAGGCCGAGGGGGTACTTGTGCCATGAAAATAACGTCCATCAAGGTCTACCAGTTCGACGTCCCGCTCAAGGCAAAATACAGCCTCAGCGGCGGTCGCCTGCACTATGCCGCGCTGGATTCCACCGTGGTCGTTATAGGTACCGACAGCGGTTTGCTGGGGGTGGGTGAAAGCTGCCCATGGGGCGCCACCTACCTGCCGGCCTATGCCAGAGGCGTACGGGCGGGGATCGATGAACTGGCGCCCCATCTGATGGGGGAAAACCCGTTGCACCTGGACCAGATCAACGAGCGGATGGACGTGATGCTGCCTGGGCACCCGTATGTGAAAGCGGCAATTGACCTGGCGTGCTGGGACATTCTCGGCAAGCACTGCAACCTGCCGTTGTATGCCCTGCTGGGGGGTAAATTCCAGGACTCGATTGCCTTGCAGAGCAGCATTCCCACAGACAATCCCGACCTTATGGCCACACACCTGGCGGCCGCCCGACAGCAGGGTTACCGCACCCATTCCTGCAAGGTCGGCACCGGTGTCGAAGAGGATGTGACGCGGATCAACAACCTGATTGCGCAGCGCTTGCCGGGCGAGGTGATTACGTTCGACGTCAATCGTGCCTGGACGGTGGCCGATGCCGTCGCGGTGATGAACAGCGTGCAGGATCCTACGGTGTGTTTCGAACAGCCCTGTGAGTCCATGGATCAGTGCCGCGCCGTGCGCGAGATGACTCGTAACCCGATTATCCTTGATGAGTCTATTGTGACCCTGGCAGACCTTGCGTATGCCCAACGCCATAACATCACTCAGGTCATCGGGCTGAAAATCGGTCGGGTCGGTGGCTTGACCAAGGCCCGGCAACTGCGCGACTTCTGCATCCATCACGGAATCCAGATGAACATCGAGGACGTCGGCGGCACCTTGATTTCGGACAGCGCCGTCATGCATCTGGCCACAGCGACGCCAGCGCGTTTTCATCGCGCGAGCTGGAACTGCTGCCGGCACCACGATGTGCAATTGGCCACGGGAGGGTTCGACATTCGCCAGGGCCGTGCGTATGTACTGGATAGCCCGGGGCTGGGGCTCGAACTCGACCCCCAGCATTTCGAATCACCGGTCGCGCAGTACAGTTGAGCGCCGCGGCCCTTTCCACCACGTTGATCCATGGAGGCTCCATGTCCAGCGCCCCATCATCCTTGCATCTGGCTCGCGGCTTCGACACCGATCCCTTTGCATCCTTCACCTTACCCAGCGAACACTATGTGGATAGCCGGCTCTTCGAACAGGAAATGGAGCTGATTTTCTGCAAGACCTGGCAGTACGTTTGCCACGTTTCAGCCTTGGCCCAGGCCGGTGACTATTACGTCCGGGACCTGGGTCGCCAGAGTGCCCTGGTGGTCAAAGACAAGGACGGCGACTTCAAGGCATTCCACAATGTTTGCCAGCATCGTGCACACCGGCTCGTGGAGGGGAGTGGCCATGTGCCTGGGCTGTTGACCTGCCCTTACCATGCCTGGACCTATAACACCCAGGGCCAGTTGGTCAGCGCGCGAAAGTCCGAGCATCTCAAGGACTTCTGTACTGAGCAGGTGCAGCTCGCGCCCATCCGGCTTGAGGTATTTTGCGGGTTTATTTTTATCAATTTCGACAGCAAATGCGCATCCATGCAAGCCCTGCTTCCCGGCCTGGAAGACTCCATAAGATCCTTTGCTCCGGCGCCGGAAAAATTGTCCCATGCGTATTCCAAGAACTACAGCGTGCAGTCCAACTGGAAAGTTTCGGTGGAAAACTATTCGGAGTGTTATCACTGCCCGATGTGCCATCCGACCCTGTCCATGGCCACCCTTGATCTCAAGAGCTACCACTTGGCGATCCATGAGCACTACCACGCCCATGTCAGCCACGACAGTGGAACGAATCAAGGGTATACGATGAAGGAAACCTCACCACAGTCCCGTCAGTTTGGTGCCTGGTACTTATGGCCAAACTTTTGCCTGGAGGTGTACCCGGGGGGCTATATGAATGTCCTGCACCACATCCCCATCGCAGTGGATCACACCTTACAAGTGGTCGAATGGTTTTGCGATGCCGCCACACCCACTAGGGAAGAGCAGGAAGTCATCGACTTTGTAGCGGTTATTCGCGAAGAAGATGTGCCCCTGTGCGCCAGCGTCCAGCGGGGATTGAGCAGTGATGGCTACCAGCAAGGACGCTTTGTCGTTGACCCTGGCCTGGGTGCTAATAGCGAACACGCCGTGCATGACATCCAGAAAAAAACCCTGGCGGCCCTTGGCCTGCTGACACCCTCGTAGGGTCTTTGAAAACTCCCCTTGGGGGTTATGTCGAGAGCGAGGCTGCGATAGTGGTGTATCAGATACCATAAGTACTGGCAGTGCTACCGTCGCCACCTAATAGCTAATCTGGCCATTGAGCCGGGCGCGTCTCCCTGTAGGGAGCTGGCTTGCCTGAGGTGGTCGTTAACGATGACGTTGAATATCTGACACCCTGCGGTGTTCCAACTGCCGCTATCGCAAGCGAGCTCCTCAGCGAACGGTCCTGCGCTCTAGCTTTCGCTGTTGATCTGCCCTGCCTTCTCAGCGAAGGACCGAACGCAGGCATTGCGCCTCAGTCACCAAAGGATGACTTCAACCAATCCAGCAACTGCCGGGCTGCCGGACGCAGGTTGGCGTCTCGCCATTTGTAGACGCTCAGGGCTTCCGGCAGATGGGTGGATTCGGCAAAGGGCCGTACCAGGTCGCCGCTGGCGAGCATTTTTTCGGTGGTCCGACGCCACCCCAATGCAAAACCGAACCCCTCGACACAAGCCTGCATCATCACTGGATAGCTGTCGAAGAGTTTGTCCTTGGAGCCACCCGCCTTGATGCCGAATTCCAGCAACCAATCGTTCCAGGTGCTCCAGTCTTGCGGTACTGCAACGTGGTGCAGCAGCGGCAGGTTGGCCAAGTCCGCCAAGACCAGCGGCGTGCTGCCAAAAGAAGCGAGGTAGCGTGGGCTACATACCGGATAGATGTCATCGCTCAAGGTAAACAGCCGCGTGTGATCGCCAGAAGCCCGGCCTGAGGTCTGGATGGCGATATCAAATTTTTCAGCGGTTGCGGTGATGGGCTGGGTCGATGCGTTAAGGCGCACCTCCATATCCGGGTACTTCCTATGCAGCGCGGGAATATTGGGCGTCAGCCAATAGAAAGGGCGGTTGCAGAAGCTGAGTGCAACACGGTTATTGATTTGAAGCTGGAGCATG